>JASHUE010000473.1:0-9797 GCA_030040195.1 Streptosporangiaceae bacterium
GGGGATCGACGGGTCAGACAATGCCCATCACGCGCTGATATGGGCGATGAAGGAGGCCGCGTTGCGCGACGTGCCGCTGACGGTCCTGACGGTCCACGAGACGGTCGCCAGCTACTGGAGCCGCCAGCCGGTCACGTTCGCGGGCGATGAGGAGCGGGTAAGTCATGCTCGCGAGGCAGCCGAACAGGCCGTCGCGGAGGTCGCGAAGGAACTTGGCGACGACAAGCAGCCGCAGGTCACGGTGACCGCGATAAACGGCTTCTCCGCAAAGGCCCTGATCGATGCCTCGGCCGATGCCGACCTGCTGGTGGTGGGCACCCGTGGCGGCGGCGGCTTCCCGCATCTGAGCCTCGGCGCGGTCAGCAGCCAGGTCGTTCACCACGCCAGGTGCCCGATCGTCGTGGTGCCCTACAGCCGGTGAGGTGGATGTTCTGAGCAGTGAGCGGTGAAAACCGAGGTCCGGCCGAACGTCCCTGACTGCGGGGAGTAAAGGCCCTGTTACGCCTGGTGTGGCAGCGGGACGCTAGCAGGGAGAGGAGCGAAGACGATGACCACAACTGTCGGCGACGTCATGACCAGGCGAGTGATCGCGCTTCGCGAGGACGCCAGCTATAAGGACATAGTCAGTGCACTGCGGCACTACCGCGTCAGCGCCTGCCCCGTGATCGATGAGGTTGGCCGTGTTATCGGAGTGGTATCCGAGGCGGACCTGCTGTACAAGCAGACCGATCCGGAGATGCCGACCGGGATTATCCGCCTGAACTGGAGGCTGCACGAGCAGACAAAGGCGACGGCAATGACCGCTCACGAGCTGATGACAGCACCGGCGATCGTGATTGATCCATCTACCTCGATAAGGGCCGCGGCGAAGATCATGCAGGACCGGCAGGTGAAGCGGCTGCCGGTCTCGGGACCGAACGGTGAGCTGGTCGGCATCGTGACCAGGTCCGACCTGCTCTGCGTCTTCGAGCAGCCGGACGCGGACATCTGGGATCACGTCGTCAAGGTGATCCTCGATGAAGAATTCGGGCTCGATCCTGACAGCTTTGACGTGACTGTGAGCTCCGGTGTCGTGACCATCAGCGGCGAAATCGATCGGCGTGACACTGCGCTCCGGCTGCTCGCCAGGATCCGGCACGCGGAGGCTGTCGTGGGCATCCGCGACCGCCTCAGCTACCCGGACGAGTCCTAACCGGGAGAGCCCGCCGCCCGAGTGCGCTTCCGCAAGGGGAGGAGACGTGGACATGGCCGAGAATCCTGCGATCGTCGGTGCGGAACCGCTGCTGCGCGGACTTCCGGCCGACCAGATCGCACTGCTGACCGCATCGGCTCGCCGTGTCAGCCTGCCGCTGCACCACCGGCTCTTCGAGGAAGGCGGACCCGCCGACCGGTTCTGGATCATCGACGCCGGGCAGGTCGCGCTGGACGTGCTGGAACCCGGAGTCGGACGGCTGACCATCGCGACGCTCGGCCGCGGCGATGTCGTCGGCCTGTCCTGGCTCGTGCCGCCCTATCAGTGGCAGTTCAGCGCCACGTGCACGCAGCCGGTGCAGGCGTTCGAATTTGATGCCCGGGCTGTCAGGGCTGCTTGCGCCGAACACCCGGAGCTTGGCCATGCGATCGCGATGCGGTTCATGACGATCGCGCTCCACAGGCTGCAGACCACCAGGACTCGCCTGCTGCGGGCGAGATCGGTCGCGCAAGCGGCCGCAAGTGCCCCAGGGGACTAAAGGCCCGCCGCCAGGCACCCGAACGCCCCTGCTCGCTCCGCACACCTTGGCCGAGATTGGGTGTGGCGCTCGTTTCACGCGCCCCGGACCGGCGGTTGCGGGTCCGTGTACGGTCGCCGCTGGCTGAAGGAAGAGGGAGCTATGACCACGCGTATCGGCATCAACGGTTTCGGCCGGATCGGACGGGCGTTGGTCCGCCGCAGCCTCGAGCGCGATGACCTGGAGATCGTGGCGGTCAACGACATCACCGACGTCCGGACGCTCGCGCACCTGCTGGAGTTCGACTCCACGTACGGGCGGCTGCCGGCGAGGGTCAGTCACACCGACGACTCGATTCTGGTCAACGGCACGCCGATCAAGGCGCTGAGTCTCCACACCCCGGTCGCGATTCCGTGGGAGGAACTGGGCGCGGACGTGGTTGTCGAGTCCACTGGGAAGTTCCGGAGCCGGGACGATGCGGCGCAGCACCTCAAGGCCGGAGCCCGCAAGGTCCTGATCTCGGCGCCAGGCAAGGGCGTGGACCTGACCGTCGTCGTGGGTATCAACGACGGCGACTACGATCCGGCGCGGCATGACATCATCTCCAACGCGTCGTGCACCACGAACTGCGTCGCCCCCATGGCCAAGGTGCTGCACGACTCCTTCGGCCTCGTGCAGGGCCTGATGACGACGGTGCACGCATACACCGGCGACCAGATGCTGCTCGACGCTCCGCACAAGGACCTGCGCCGGGCCCGTAGCGCTGCCATCAGCATCGTTCCGACCACCACCGGCGCGGCGCGGACGACCGGCCTGGTGATAGCCGAGCTGGCCGGGCGACTTGACGGCGTGGCCGTGCGGGTCCCGGTCGAAGACGGCTCGCTTACCGATCTCACGGCGGTGCTCTCCAGGGACATCACCGCAGACGAGGTCAATGACGCGTTCCGGCAGGCGGCCGAAGGCCCGCTGGCCGGCATCGTGCGCTACAGCACCGACCCGCTGGTGTCGCGTGACATCATCGGGGACCCCGCATCGTGCGTGTTCGATTCTGGCCTGACCCAAGCCGCGGGCAGCCTGGTGAAGGTCTTCGGCTGGTACGACAACGAGTGGGGCTACGCCTGCAGGCTGGCAGACCTGGCTGGGATCGTTGGCGCTGCTCTGTGACAAACAGCGCCGTCGCATGACGGCGCTGCTCACGATAAAACTGAGGGGCCGGCCGGTTGGTCCGGGCGGCCCCTCAGCCATGCGCGATCAGTGCGTGCTGGACATCTTGTGCATGGCGCGGAACCGGGTGATGTCCTTGCGCCCGGCCAGCAGCGCCACGCAGATCGCGGCGACGGGCACCGCCCAGAGGATGTTCTTCATCTCGTCCTCCTCTCATCGGGCGGCACTTCGCACGCCCACGCTTGCGACTTCCACGATCCCCTGGGCGCGGGCCGGCGGGCAGGGCCGAAGGTCTGGCCCCGCGGGGCACCTAGTCCTGGGCCGGCTGAGTGCAGCTCACCGTGAACCGGACGGTGCCGTCCTCAAGGTGCTTCCGGACGACGCCTTGGACCTCGTTCTCGAAGCCGGGGAACCGCTCGTCCCAGCGCTCGAACAGCCGCAGGTAGTCGATGATCGGCCTGGACTGTGAGTCGAACTTCTCGCCTGGCACGACGACCGGTATCCCTGGAGGGTAGAGCAGACAGGTCACGGCGCTGATCCGGCCTTCGAGCCGGTCGAGCGGCACCTGCTCGGTCTGGCCCCGGACGAGCGCGGCGAAGGCGGCGGCCGGAGTCAGCTCGGGAACGGGCAGCTCGGCGGAGATGGCCTCCTGCATCCGCGCGGTGTCGTAGCCGGACAGGAAGGCGTGCATCTGGCCGGCCAGGTCCTTCAGGCCGATGCCCGCGTAGCGCTCGCCGAAAGCCGCGAGCTCGGGCTGCGCCTCCGTGACCGGCATGTTGGCCTCGTAGGCGCGATGGAAGTCGAAGAGCTCGGCCAGCAGCGTGCCCGACTTGCCGCGGGTCACCGCGATCGAGAACAGCACCAGGATCGAGTAGTAGCCCGTCTTCTCAACGACGACGCCGTGGGAGCGGAGGTAGGCGGAGACCAGGCTGGCCGGTATCCCCCGGTCTTCCGGCTTGCCGTCGGCCCCGAGGCCCGGCGTGACCAGCGTGACCTTGACCGGGTCGAGCATGGCCTCGCCCGGCAGGACGCCAGTGAACCCGTGCCAGCTGCGCCCCGCGGCGAGCTGCCACGTGTCCTGCCGCTGGGCCGCCACCACGGCTCCGCCGGCCTGGCTGCCGGATGGCCCGAGCGATGGCTGGAACACGCTGAACCACCAGGTGCCGTCGGCTGCCATCCGCCTCGCGACGTCGGTCATCTCCTGCCGGAAGTCGAGGGCCTCGTCGACCGCGTCGTCCACCAGCGCGCGCCCCGCTGCGCCCTCCATCATCCTGGTGGCGACGTCTAGCGATGCCACGATCCCGTACTGCGGCGAGGTTGAGGTGTGCATCATGAACGCCTCGTTAAGGCGGGGCCTCGGCAGCGGCGTGCGGCCCTGGCGGATGTGGATCATCGATGCCTGGGACAAGGCAGCCAGCATCTTGTGCGTGGACATGGTGGTGATCACCGTCGGCCTGTCCGGATCGGAGTCGCGCTTGGCTGCCATTCCGAAATGGCCCGCGTAAACCGGGTGGAACGCGGCGTAGGGAATCCAGGCCTCGTCCAGGAGGACGTGCTCGGCCACCTGGCCGAGGCAGCTCACCAGCCGAGCGGTGTCGTACATCGTGCCGTCGTAGGTGGAGTTGGTGACGACGGCGAGCCGGGCGCGCTCGACCGTCCGCCCGGTCAGCAGCGGGTTCCCGGCGATCTTCGCTCGGATCGCGGCCGGATTGAGGTCGGCCGCGCGGATCGGGCCGATCAGCCCGAGGGCGTTGCGCGCCGACTGCAGCCACACCGGGATAGCCCCGGTCTGGATCACCGAGTTGACGATCGACTTGTGGCAGTTGCGGTCGAGCAGCACGACGTCGCCCGGCGAGATGGTGGCACGGAAGACGATCTGGTTCGACATGGTCGTGCCGTTGGTCACGAAGTAGGTGTCGTCCGCGCCGAATACCCTGGCCGCGTTGGCCTCGGCTTCCGCGACCACGCCCTCGTGCTCGAGAATCGAGCCGAGCTCGGGTACGGAAGAAGAGATGTCGGCGCGCAGGAACCGCTCGCCGACGAAGTCGAAGAACAGGCGGCCGGCCGGGGACTTCAGGAACGCCAGGCCGCCCATGTGACCGGGTGTGTGCCAGGAGTACCGGTACTCGTTCACGTACCTTGCCAGCGCGCCAAAGAACGGCGGCAGCAGGCTTTCGTGATACTGGCGCATGGCGGTGCGGATATGGCCGACAATCCAGTGCGGGGTGTCCTCGGTCAGCCACAGCGCGCCCGACAGTGACTCGGCCAGCTCCGGGCTGATGTCGAAGACCGACAACCCTTCGGTCATGAGGAACGAGGGGAGTCCGTTGAACCGCGCTCTGGCCACCGCGAGCAGTCCGGCCGGAGTGCGAGACCGGTCGGGCGGGGCGCTGCTCTCCGCCCAGCCGACCAGTACCGCACCGAGCTCGGGATGCGTGCGCAGCATCAGCTTGCCGTCGGCGTAGCCGTCTGCTTCCAGGACGACCAGGCCTTCCTCGTGCATCTCGCCGATGATGCGCTTGATCGCGGTGCGCACCGCCAGGCCCTGCTCGCTCTCGTCGTGCACCACCAGTACTGGCATGTCGTCGAGCGGCCCCATTGCTGCCCTCCCAACCTCGCCGGTTCCAGCACCACGCTCGCGTCACCATCTCGGTGCCGCCAGAGCCAAAAGTCCTGTGGCCATGGAGGTCGGGACCATGCGCGCGCTGCGCGGGACGTTCGGCTCTGCGGCAAATGGCGTGGTAAAGCCGATGCTGAATTTGCCGAGGGGGGCGAAGCTGCCTCCCGCGCAAGAAAAGTTGAGCGCTACCACGACGAGATCGCAGCCCGCGAAGGCAGCGCGCAGACGAACTGGTTCTTCGGCATCTTCGGGCCGCACCGGGTCACGGTCAGCGCCGACCAGCTGCGCGCGGCTGCCGCGGCGGCCTACCTGGATATTCAGGTCAGGGAGCAGCTGGAGAAGACCGCCGCGGACGGAGGGCTCAGCGAGGTCTCCTGGCGAGATGTACCCGACGACATCCTGGCCACAGTGCCGGAGTGCTGGATGTTCCACGACGGCGACGACTGGCACGACCTATCCGGCCTCGCACCGGGCTACGCGATGCTCGACCCCACCAAGTGCTCCCTCACCACGCCCGGCATCGAGGGAGGGCGTCAGTTCGCCGCGACCGGGATCCCCGTCGCGGTGCCGGCCGCATTCCTGCGGGCGCGGGGCATCGTGAACGAGAAGACCAGCTTCTACACGATTCTGCTGCTCGTCACGGCCGCGATCGAGCGGGGCAAGTCCGGAGCGCTGTTGTCGGAACTGCTCGAGTTCAAGCGGGCTTACGACGACGGCACGCTGGTCAGGGACGCACTGCCGGAGCTCGCGGCGGCACACCGGGCCCGGTACGGTCGGGTGACCGTCCGCCAGCTCTGCGACGAGATGCACGAGCTGCTCAGCTTGAGCAAAGCCGACGAGCTGCAGCGCGCTGTGTACAACGCGGAGCACGAGCCAGAGATAGTCGTGTCCCCCGCTGCCGGGCACACCGCCCTCGTGAGGGGAGACGTCGACCTGGTGCCGCTGGATGAGCTCGCGGGCCGGGTCGCGGCCAGCCTGATCGTCGTGTACCCGCCCGGCATCGCGATCATGGTGCCTGGCGAGCGGTTCCCCGCTGACTCGGCGGCGGTCGCCTATCTGCGCCTGTTCGAGGAGAGCGACAACCAGTTCCCTGGCTTCGAGTCGGAGATGCAGGGTATCTTCCCGCGCCGCGAGGCCGACGGCCGGCTCCGCTACTACACCTACGTCGTCAAGGAGCACTAGTACGGCCGCACCGGCCAGACGCAGCCGCGCCAGGCCGGTGCGCCATGGCCTCCCGTCACGAGCGCGCTGGCCCCCTGAGCACGACGACCGGGCATGTGGCGTGATGGACGCATTGCTGGCCGGTGGAACCGAGCAGGGCCTCGACGAAGCCGCCATGACCGCGGCTGCCCACGACGAGCAGGTCAGCAGCGGTCGCCGCGGCCAGCAGGGCGCCGGCCGGATTGCCCTCCACCACGTGATACTGCAACTCGGCTGGCGGCGGCCACCCGGCTACTTCCGTGATCGTCTCGGTGATAGCCCGCATGGCCAGGTCTTCCCAGTCGACAAACACCGGAACCCGCTGTCCCGAGATGGCCGGGTGCTCCCAGACGATGACTGCGTCGACGATGGAGGAGGTCAGCCTGGCCTGACCGAGCGCCCAGGCCAGGGCAGCCTTCGACGACGCCGATCCGTCGACACCGACAACTATGCGGCGGCTAGCTTCGTTCCGCTCGGTCATCTGCTCCCCCTGGCTTGCGACCAACGCCAGCCTTCATACCCGCTGGACAACAGTAGCCAGCTCGCCCGGGCAGTCCGCCAGCCGACCTCGTCGGCAGGCAGACCGGACCACCCCTGCGGGCGGCTTGAGTCTCAGCGCGCGAGAGCCGCAAGCTGATGATCGTCCAGCGCCGGAACTATCGCGGCTGGCTGTGGTGCGCCGGTGTACCGCTCAGTACCGTTGGCGTCACCGGCCCAGTGAACTCACGCCTGAGCCGTTGCATGTGGCGGGCCCGTCATTCCAGCGCAGCCAGCCCTGGCAGGTCCTTGCCCTCGAGGTACTCAAGGCTCGCGCCGCCACCGGTAGAGACGTGCCCGAACGCGCTGTCGGCAAAGCCGAGGGCGCGCACAGCAGCGGCTGTGTCTCCCCCACCGATCATCGTGAACCCGGAACTGTCAGCCAGTGCGTGCGCGATCGCCCTCGTGCCGAACGCGAACGGGCCTAGCTCGCAAACTCCCATCGGCCCGTTCCAGAAGACCGTTCTCGCGGCAGCAATTCTCTGCGTGAACAGGCCGGCCGTTTCCGGTCCGATGTCGAGCGCCATCCGATCCGCTGGTATCGCGGTAGAAGGGACTATCTCGCCGTGCTCGTGCGGGTCTCGGTGGGCGGCAACCGCTAGGTCTGCTGGCAGCACGACATCCACACCGGACTTCGCTGCCTTGTCCAGGTAAGCGCGCGCGGTCGCAATGTCGCCCTCAAGCAGCGAAAGCCCGGTCGGGTAGCCTTGCCCGGCGAGGAACGTGAGCGCCATGGCGCCGCCAATCAGCACGTGGTCGGCAGTTCCGATCAGGCTGCCGACAACGGAGAGTTTGTCGGCGACCTTGGCTCCGCCGAGCACGACGGCATAAGGCCGGCTGATGTTCTCGGTCAACCGGTCAAGGGCAGCGGTCTCGGCCTGGATCAGGTAACCCGCCGCGTGCGGCAGGCGGGCAGGCACGTCATACACGCTGGCATGCCGACGGTGCACGGCCCCAAACCCGTCGCCCACATACACGTCGGCAAGCGCCGCAAGCTGGTCAGCGAATCGGCTGCGCTCCGCGTCGTCCTTGCTGGTCTCCCCAGGATAGAAACGAAGGTTCTCCAGCAGGAGCACCTGTCCGGGCGCCAGGCCCGCGACGGCGGCGCTCGCCACCGGGCCGACCGCCTCGGCGACAAGCCTGACCTGCTGATGGAGAAGCTCGCCGAGCCTGGCCGCCACCGGGGCCAGGCTGAACGCGGGATCGGGGACACCGGGCGGCCGACCCAGATGCGAGCAGGCGATCACAGACGCCCCGCGCGCAAGCAGCTCTGTCAGCGTCGGCAGGCAGGCTCGGATCTTGCCGTCATCGACGATCCGGCTGCCGTCCATCGGCACGTTCAGGTCCAGGCGGAGCAGAACGCGCTTGCCCGCAACGTCCAGTTCATCCATGATGCGCATCGCACTACCCCATCTCGCCCCGCCGCCGGGCCGTCGGCGGCTCCATTTCTGTGCTCGATCAAAATGCCGCCGGCCGGTCGCAGACCACAGCCCTGACCGTGGGCCGTTCAGCTCAGGCGCCGCCGTTGGCCGAGGCTGCGGCTGGTACTGCCGCCGCGACGCTGGCCTCAGCCGGGACTTCCGATGGTTGCTGGATCCGGCTGATCCCGGCGGCGCCCGACTCCCGGCTGAGGAAGGCCCCCAGCTCTTCGATCGTGGTCATGAGCGGAGCCGGGAACACCACGGTGGTGTTCTTGTCGACGCCGATCTCCACCAGGCTCTGCAGGTTGCGCAGCTGGAGCGCGAGCGGGTGCGCCATCATCGTGTCCGACGCCTGGCCGAGTGCGGCGGCTGCCAGCGACTCGCCCTCCGCATTGATGATCTTGGCGCGCTTCTCTCGCTCTGCCTCGGCCTGCTTCGCCATGGCGCGCTTCATGCTCTCAGGCAGCTGGATGTCCTTCAGCTCGACCAGGGTGACTTCGACGCCCCACTCGGCGGTGGTGACGTCGAGGATCTTGCGGATGTCCATGTTGATTGCGTCGGTCTCGGACAGGGTCTGATCCAGCGTGTGCTGGCCGACGACCTTGCGCAGCGTCGTCTGGGCGATCTGATTGATCGCCGCGCTGACGTTCTCGATCGCGAGGACCGACTTGACCGCGTCCACCACGCGGAAGTACGCAACCGCAGATACGTCCACGCTGACGTTGTCACGCGTGATGATGCCCTGCGACTGGATCGGCATGGTTACGACTCGAAGCGACACCTTACGGAGGGTGTCAATGAACGGGATGATCAGCCGCAGTCCCGGAGCTCGTGCGCCGCGGAACCGGCCGAATCGGAACAGTACGCCTTGCTCGTACTGCCAGACGATCCGCACTGCCAGCGCCAGGGTCACCACGATCAGCAGCGCAACGATAATCAGGACGACAATCAGGGTCTTCATGACGGACTCCCGCCTTAGGTCACTACATGCTGACGCGACCACGCCATGCGCAGGAGGGCCGAAAGTCCCAGACCGCAGAGTCACAGGTCGCTCGGCCCGATTGAACTAACGGCGGCCGGTCCAAAGCGGTCCCATGGTCGACCACCCGGCTTCCCAGGATGCGAGCCTGAAGTGGTTCAGCACTC
>JASHUE010000474.1:0-5470 GCA_030040195.1 Streptosporangiaceae bacterium
TCCGGGTGTTCAGGCTGGTCCGCGAGCAGCGCCGCTACCGCCTCCTCCACGCCGACGGCGGCCGGCAGTGTGACGGGCTGCACGGGAATGCCGGCCAGGCCGCCCCGGACGCTGTAACGGGCAATAATGCGAGGGTCGATGTAGGCCGAGCGAGCCACCGTCGGAGTGTCACCAAGCCAGGTCGCCACGGCACGTACGCCCGCGTTGACCGCGCTGCGCGCCGCCCGCTCGGATGCAGGCGGGCCGGCGTCGGCCAGCGCCAAGGCCATCAGCACCGTCGCATTCCACGTCCGGAACTCTTTGGCCGTGAAGTGGCCGCCTGAGCTGTCGGCAATGTAGGCGCTGACGTCATGCGAGTGCAGCGGACGCCAGGCCGCGCTGGCGTCCTGGAAGCAGAACAGGGCCGTGAGTCCGTTGTCGGCATGAGCGAGCGTGCGGACGGTGGGCAGCACCGCAGCGTCCGCGACCGCTACCGTCCTGTGCATGCCCTCCTTGGCGATGTAGTCGAACTCGAGGCCGTTACGGTGCACGCGCACGTGCTGCTTCTCCAGCGTCGCGGCACCGTAATGGTGGTCAAGCTCGGCGTACCGCTCGCCGCCGAGCCGGAACAAGCCGAGGTCGATCAGCCGCACTGCCGCTGCGGCCACCCGGCCGCGGTCGAGCCCGTGATGCCGGAGATCGCGCAGTGTGGCCTCGCGCAGCCCCGGCAGTGCAGCGGCAAACCGTAGCATGTGGGCGAACTTCTGCTCGTCTCTCTGCTCGCGCCACAGCTGGTGGTAGCGGTACTGGACCCGGCCGCGGCTATCCACGCCGGTGGCCTGAATATGGCCAAGCGGATCGGCCGAGATCCAGACGCCGGTCCAGGCCGGGGGGATGGCTAGCGCCTTGATGCGCTCGAGGGTCGGCCGGTCGGTGACCTCGCCGCCGGCGCTGTCCAGGTACGCAAACGCTGTTCCGGCACGCACCCTGGTGAGACCGCGACTGCGCGGATCGCTGCGGTTCAGGCCCGGTATCGCGGCCGGCGGCGCGGGGTCTGTCATGTCGTCACTACCAGCTTCCCGGCGATTGCCATCATCGGAGCGGACACGTCAGCACCGGCGCAGCTGGGCGTCGGCGAGGCTAGCCGGAGGCGCGCCCTGTCGTGCGTCGTGCAGGCGGGCGAGCCGCCCGCGGCCGGGACGCACCTCGACCGTCACGACGGCTCCGGCCAGCAGGATGAGCCCGGCGGCGATGAAGAATGACAGCCGGTAACCGGCCGCTAGCGAGCCCGTCTGCGCCGTTCGGGCCGCCGCGGCGGTGGCGAGGACCGCAAGCCCGATCGCCGCGCCGGTCTGCTGGCTCGTCGTGAACAGGGCGCCGGCCAGGCCTTGATCTTGCTGCCGCACGCCGTTCGTGATCGCAACCGACGCGGCCGGCAGGGCAAGGCCGATACCCAGCGAGGTCAGGAGCAGGCCAGGCAGTACGACTTGCGGGTACGTCGCGGTCGCCGAAACCTGGGCCAGCCACACCTGACCGCCGCCGAGGCACAGCAACCCGCCGAGCAAGACCTGCCATACCGGCAGCCGCGCGAGCAGGCGGCGTGTCCCGAGCGTCGACATCGTGACGACCGTCAGCGTCGACGGGACCAGCGCCGCCCCGGTCAGCACGGGGCTGAAATGAAGGACCTTCTGAAGGAACAGCGAGACGAAGTACACGTAGCCAGCCAGCACCGCGCCGATCATCACCATCGCCGTGACCGCAGCGCGCCGCGGTGGCGCCGAGAAGATCATGAGCGGCAGCATCGGCGCAGCCGACGTTCGCTCGGCCCAGACGAAGATCACCCCCAGTATCACGGAGGCACCGATGCCGGCGACTGTCCCCGGCGAGCCGAACCCGTGCTGCTGGCCGTAGCTGAGCCCGAAGATCAAGCTGGCGATCGCAGCCGTGATGAGCGCGGCGCCACGATAGTCCAGCCGGCTGCCCTGAGCCGGGACGCCGGCTGGCAGTCGCCGCACAAAGGCCAGCATCACCGCGATGATAGGCGGATTTACCAGGAACACCGCACGCCACCCCAGGTACTGCGTCAGCAGCCCCCCGGCGATGATTCCAGCCGTGGCGCCCGCCGCCGTCGTCGCCTGCCAGATCGACAGCGCCCTGGTGCGGGCCGGGCCCTCCGGGTTCGTCGTGGTCAGCAGCGACAGCGCGGCGGGCGAGACCATCGCCCCGGCGGCGCCCTGCACCACCCTGGCGGCGATAAGCATCAGTGGCCACTGCGCGAGGCCGCATGCGAGCGACGCGATCGCGAACGCGACCAGACCGACAACCAGCAGCCGCCGCCGGCCCACGAAATCAGCCAGTCGGCCACCGACCAGCAGCAACGAGCCGAACGTCAGCGCGTAGCCGGTCACGATCCACTGCAGCTCCGCAGGCGCAATGCGCAGGTCCGACTCGATAGTGGGCAGGGCCACGTTAACGATGCTGAATCGAGCTGCAGCACGAACTGAGCTGCGCAGATCAGGACCATGCCACGGCTGGCCCCAACGGCCGGAGCCGACGTAGCCTCGGCTGCAGTCGGTCCGCTGCCGTCCTGTCGCCCGCCTGGCACCTCGCAGCCTCCCGGTTCGGCTCCCAGCACGCTGTCTTGGCGCGGGAGACAGTCATGCTTCCAGAGAAGCTGCTTCTGTGCCAATATGCGAGGTCCGGCTAATCGGCCTCTGAGGCATCCGCACGTCCCCCGGGAAGGACCCGGCCAAGCTGGCTACGTGCCGTGATTCCGAGCTTGGCATAGACCTTGCGCAGGTGATACTGCACCGTGTGAGGGCTGATGTAGAGCCTCGCACCGATCTCCGGGTTAGACAGCCCGTCGCTGGCGAGCCGGGCGATCTGTGACTCCTGGGCCGTGAGCTGATCGGTCCGGACGCCGGGACCGCGCTTGCGCGCGGTCTCGCCGGTGGCCTGCAGCTCGCGTCTGGCCCGCTCGGCGAATGCCGCGACGCCCATCGAGTCCAGCATGTGGAAGGCAGTCCTGAGTTGCTCGCGGGCGTCGATGCGGCGGCGCTCCCGGCGCAGCCATTCGCCGTAGAGCAAGTGGGCTCGGGCGAGGCAGATGCGCAGCCCGGTCCGCTGCAGCCTGGCGGTCGCCTCGCGGTACCGCTCCTCGGCCTGCGCGCCGTTGCCGAGCAGCGCATGCGATCGCGCCTGGATTCCGAGCGCCCAGTCCGTGCCGCTGGCATCGGTCATCTCGGCGAGCCGCTCGTAGGCGTCGGCCGCGAGGTCGGTCTTGCCCGTGCGGACGGCTGCCTCGATGAGCTCGGCGATGGCCCACGGCGGCATGCCGATGGTTCCCGGGCTCGCGGTGGCCAGTTGCGCGCCAGGCACTGCCTCCTGGTAACGGCCGAGGCCTAGGTAGAGCAGCGCGTTGGCCATGCCGACAGCCGTCATTCCGGCTCCCTCGCCGCGCTCGGTCAGTTCGGGCGCGGCCGCGTCGACCAGCGCAGCCACGGTGGACTCGTTGCCCTGCAGCGCCGCCAGGGACAGGGCACCATAGGGCGCGAGCGTGCCACCCGTCGCCTCCGTCGCGGCCTGTGCCTGTGTAACCAGGGACTCCGAGGCCGTCAGCTGGCCGGCGAGGAGCAGCCGGTAAGCGCGCATGCTCAGCGCCAGCGGGTGCTCGCCGAGGGCTCCGGCCTGGCGAGCGAGCGCCAGGTACCGGGCCGACATTCGCTCCCAGCCACTGTCGTCCCACACGTGCACCGCGGTGAGACAGGCGAGCCAGAGCCAGCGGAGCTCCTCCTCGACCGACATATCCGCCCCGAACGCCGTCAGCGCCCGGCGCAGGACCGGCACACCGGCTTCGTAGCCGTCGGTGTAGTAGGCGGCCAGGCCATCGAGAAGGAGATCGGGCGCGCGCGATGGCCCGCGCGACGGCGGCGCCGTCAGCGCTGCCCGTGCCACCTCCCAGAGGCCGCTCCCAGGGCTGGAGAGCTGCCCGGCGAAGATCCCGGCGGACAGCGCCTCCAGGTAGGTCGACCGGGCAAGCTCGGCGTCCAGGGGTTCAAGGCGTCGTGCCGCCTCCAGCAGCAAAGTCGGCGCGTCGCTACCATGGCTCGCCGCGAACGCGACCCTGGCCCGCACCAGTTCGACGTGCGCCTGCTGGGTCTCGCTGCGAGCCTCGGCCTCGGCCAGGGCCAGCAGGGCGCGCGCCGCGCTGACCTCGCCAGCCTGCAGCTTGGCCTCCGCGGCTGCCAGCGCCCGCCTGGCCCGCTGCCGGGGCGCGAGCGTCAGGACGGCCGAGCGCTCCAGGAACGCCGCTGCCGCGCCGACACCGCCACGGGACCGGGCGCGTTCGGCCGAGCGTTCCAATTCGTCGGCTATATCCGCATCCGGTCCGTTAGCAGCCTGCGCCCGGTGCCACGCCCGCCGGTCCGGGTCGAGCCGGGCATCAGTGACGTCCGCCAGCGCGCCATGGGCCCGCCGGATGTCCCCCACCGAACCCGATCGGTAAACCGCCGACCGGACGAGCGGATGACGGAACCGGACCCTGGCACCGAACTCGGCCAGACTGGCCTCGGCGGCCGGAACGGCTGCCTCCGCACCGATGCCGAGCCGCGAAGCTGCGCGCCACACCAGCGCTGCGTCACCAGTCGGGTCAGCCGCCGCGATGAGCAGCAACTCGCGCGTCGGGCCGGGGAGCGCATTCACGCGGCGCCCGAAGCTCTCCTCCATGCTGCCCGCCAGGCCCATCGCGCCGGGAAGTCCGAACCCGCCGGCCAGTTGCGCCACGGCCAGCCCGCGTGGCAGCTCGAGCACGGCCAGCGGGTTGCCGTGCGCTTCGGCGATGATCTGGCTGCGCACCTGCGGATCTATCGGACCCGCAAGCGCTGTGTCGAGCAGCGCGCTGGCATCCTCGTCTCGCAGGCCCCCGACGACCAGGGCCGGCAGGTCCGCGAGTTCACGCGTCGGCGCGCTAGCGGCGAAGACCAGGCCGACTGACTCTGCTCCGAGCCGCCGGGCGGCGAAGGCCAGCACCTGCGCGGAAGCCTGGTCCAGCCACTGGGCGTCATCGATCAGGCACAGCAGAGGCCTCTCGTGGGCGACGTCGGACAGCAGGCTGAGCACGGCCAGGCCGACAAGAAACCGGTCGGGTACCGGCCCGGTGCTCATGCCCAGCGCGGTCCGCAGCGCCGCGCGCTGGGGCGCAGGCGTGGCGTCGAGATGGGCCAGCATGGGCTGGCATAGCTGATGGAGTCCGGCAAATGCCAGCTCCAGCTCCGACTGAATGCCGGTCATGCGCTCGACCCGGCAGCCCGGCGCGTGTTCGGCCAGATGGTCAAGCAGTGCCGTCTTCCCGATCCCCGGCTCGCCCCGTATGACCAGCGCCGTGCTCTGACCAGTGCCGACTGCGTCGACGAGCTGATCAAGCTCCTGGCACACAGCGCCGCGGCCGATCAGTCCAGCTGCTCGCCATGTTGCCGGCGCGTGCGCAAGGCCG
>JASHUE010000475.1:0-8244 GCA_030040195.1 Streptosporangiaceae bacterium
CAACCCGCCGTCCTGCGTTCCGGTCAGCTGGTGGAACCAGGACACGATCCTTGCTGACTGCAGCGCACCCGGTCCGATCGGCCTGCAGCTACGGCTCTGGCTGGTGCCCGACGACGGCGCCACCCCGACGCCTCTTACCCTCGCGTCAGGAAGCCCGGCCGGCGTCGGGTTCTTCACCGGCGCGTGGATGGCGGCGGGCCACGTTTACGCGACGACGACAAGTAGTGCCCAGTGCTCGGGCGCGCCCAGCGGCCCCGGCGGGCTCGCGATCATGGACGTGACCCAGGCTAGCTCGGCGACCCAGCTCACGGTTCCCGGCGGTACCGGCAACTACAGCGACATCGTGGGCAGCTCGGACGGCCGGCTGCTCGTGCTCCAGACGAGCTGCCCTGGCAGTTCCTCGCTCCTCTGGCTCAACCCGCTGACCGGGGCGACGCAGTCGCTGCTCCCGGCGTCGGCCGGGCAGGCCGGCGTGACGGCGGCCGTGGCCTGGGGCCTCGGGGCGGCCGCTACCGCCGGATAGCCCAGGGCTCGACCGCGACCCGTGCCGCCGGCTCCGTCACGCCCGGCGTCGGTACCGGCCGACCGTCAGCGCACCGAACACCGCCGACAGTCCGGCGATCCAGGCGACGGCTTGCAGGACCGGGGTCGCGACCGCCCCGCCGAGCATGAGGCCGCGCATGGCGTCCGCGAAGATCGTGATCGGGTTGACCTTAACGAACGCCTGGAGCCAGCCAGGCATGCTGGCCGCGGGCACCAGCACCGAGCTGGCGAATGTCAGCGGCATCACCACCATGAAGCCCGTGGCCTGCACGGACTCCGGGCTCCGCAGCCAGACGCCGAGAAAGGCCATCACCCAGCACATGGCCACGCCGAGGGCAAGCACCAGGCCCGCGGCCCCGAGCGCACCCGGCAGCCCGCCGTGGAATCGGAAGCCGAGGACCACGGCGACGCCCACGATGATCAGCGAACTCCACGCCGTGCGCGCGATATCGGCGGTGACCCGGCCCGCCACCACCGCCGAGCGCGCCGTTGGCAGCGACCTGAACCGGTCGATGAGGCCGAGCTGGAAGTCAGCGTTCAGCCCGAGCGCGGTCTGCATCGTGCCGAAGCCGACTCCCTGCACAAGCAGGCCCGGCAGCAGGAACTCCAGGTATCGGGTGGTGGAGCCGGAGATAGCGCCGCCGAACACGTAGACGAACAGCAGCAGGAACATCAGCGGCTGCACGCTCATCCCGATCATCTGCTGCGGGTCGGAAAGCACGTGCAGCAGGTTGCGCCTGGCCATCACGGCCGTCTGGGTCAGCATCATCAGGTGGCTCCGTGCAGCGCAGTGCCGGTCTCGGCCTCGGTATCGGCACGGTGGCCGGTGATTGCCAGGAATGCCTCGTCCAGGCTGGGCAGCCGGACGGCGAGGTGGCTCACGGGAATGCCCGCAGAGTCGAGGCCGCGGGCGGCCGCGGTCACCATGGCCTCGTCGGGAACGTGCACGGTCAGCAGGTCGCCGTCGGCGGCGGGCCGGCTCGTCCCGGTCAGCTCGCCAAGGACGAGAGCCGCCGCCTGCAGGTCGTCGGGTCGCAGTGGTCGTATCTCAAGTACCTGGCCGCCGGCCAGGTTCTTCAGCTCGGCCGGCGTGCCCTGCGCAACCGTCACGCCATGGTCGATCACCATGATCTGGCCAGCCAGCCGGTCCGCCTCCTCGAGGTACTGCGTGGTCAGCAGCACGGTGGTGCCGGCCGCCGCACGGTTGCGTATCACGTCCCAGAGCTCGTTGCGGCTGGCCAGGTCCAGCCCTGTGGTCGGCTCGTCCAGAAACAGCACGGCGGGCTCGCCGACGAGGCTTGCGGCTAGATCAAGCCGCCTTCGCATGCCGCCCGAGTAGTCTTTGACCTTGCCCGCGGCCGCGCCGGCCAGCCCGAACGCGTCCAGCAGCTGAGAACTCCTGGCGCGCGCCGCTCGGGGCCGCAGTCCGAGCAGCCGGCCGATCATGTAAAGGTTCTCCCTGGCCGAGATCAGGTCGTCGACCGCCGCGTACTGGCCAGTGAGGCCAATCACCTCCCGAACGCGCTGCGCCTGGCTGACCACGTCACGCTCGAGCACATAGGCGCGCCCGCTGTCGGGCCGCAGCAGGGTGGCGAGGATCCTGACCGCGGTCGTCTTTCCGGCTCCGTTCGGCCCGAGTAGCCCGAAGATGGCCCCGGCGGGCACCTCCAGGTCCAGCCCGGACAGGACGCGCTTGGCCCCGAAGCTCTTGGTGAGTCCCTCGGTGCGGATGGCGGGTCCGGCCATCGCGATTCCCCCTTTCCGTCCGCTTTCCGTCCGCCTTCTGTCCGCCGGGCGCACGGCAGTGAGCTAGCTCGCTCGTCATATGGCTTGGGAATCAAGAATCTTTGTTATTGAGAGACACTCAGACAAGATATGTCGCGAGTCGCCCGGCTGTCAACTTGCCGGCGACTTCGCTGAGCTCGGCTGTCAACTCGCCGACGACTTCGCTGAGCTGACAGGATCAGGCCGAATGAGGGGGTTAGCCCTAGCTCTCTGAGGAAGGCTCCGAATGGATAGCGTGAAGTTGTCCGGCTAGAGGAGGTGGACTCTTTTGCCGAAGTTCATGTTTATCTGCGCGTACTCTCCGGGCTCGTGGGCGCGCATGATCCGCATCAGCGACAACCGCGTCGAGGCGGGGGCGAAGCTGGTGGAAGCCCTTGGCGGGACTCTGGAGAGCATGTTCTGGGAAGTGAGCACGCGTGCGGTTTATGCGGTAGCCGATATGCCCGACTCAGAGACTGCCACCGCGGCGACCGCCGTGCTGACCCACACCGGCGCTTTCAAGAACGTGGAGTCGCACCAGCTGCTCACCCAGGATCAAATGAGCGACGTGCTTGAGCTGGCCAGCGAGGTGGCAGATGTCTACACCGCGCCCGGACAGGCCTTGCTCGACGACGACTCGTCCGAGACGCGATTCCAGTCCCGGAACTGACCGCGCCCCGGTCCGTATCACGATCCCGCCGGCCACCCCGTGGCAGGATCAGTTCGTGGCAGCAGCCGGGGACCAGCCGCAGGCGAGCGGGCTTGATGAGCAGGCAGCCTCGGCCAGCGCGCGCCAGCAGCTGATCAACGACGCGGCGACTCAGGCGCGGATTCACCAAAACGCCTATGACCAGTTTGAGGACGCCGCCGCCGCGTACGTGGGCGTTAACCGCACCGCCATGCGGTGTATGGACGTGCTCGACCAGGCTGGTGAGCTGACGCCGGGCGAGATCGCGATACGGACCGGGCTTACGAGTGGCGCGGTCACGGCAATGCTGGACCGGCTCGAGCGGGTTGGCCTGGTGCACCGTCGGCCCGACCCGTCTGACCGCCGTCGGGTCCTGGTCCAGCTCACCGACACGGCCCGCCGGATCGCCTCTGAGATCTACGGGCCGCTCGCAGGCGAGATGGCCGAGTTCGAGCGATACTCCGACGCCGAACTACGGCTCATTGCCGAATTCCTGCGGCTCGGCACGGCCACCCTCAAGCGCCACGCCGACCGGGTGGAGCGGCAAGCCAGCCAAGCCCGTCGGCAGCCGCCCTCGGACAACGTGACAAATCATCCCTAGCACCGGTGCTGCGTGAAGTCAGCGGGCGGACTGCCGCCGATCGGAGACCCTGCAGTAACTCCGCTGGATCCGTGAACACGGTCTCGTACACCACCGACATCCTGTAAGTTCTCGCACTCCCTGTAGGTTCTCGGCTTTTTCGCGGTCGCTTTGACCTGATATGCACCGCACAACTTACAGGGAGTGTGACAACTTACAGGGAGTCGAGGGTGCGGAGCACCGCGAGCAGGGCGGGGGAAGGTAAAAGCCCGCTGCCCCTGCGGCCCGTGCCCGCGGGACCATCTCGGCCGGCGCGGCCCGCGCGCCGGATACCCATTCACCGGGATCATCGCCGCCGGCGCGGCCGGCGCGCCGGATGCCAAATCACCGGGACGAGCCTGTGCCCGGCCCGAACTCCTAAGCTGGACAGCGTGTTCAGGCTCTACGACACCCGGATGCGCAGCGTCGTCGAGATAACTCCCGCTCGCCGTGGTGAGCTGCGGATGTACACGTGCGGGCCGACCGTGTACCGCTTCGCGCACGTGGGCAACATGCGCTCCTACCTGCTGTCTGACCTCATCCGCCGCAACGCCGAGCGGCACGGGTTGTCGGTGATCGTCTGCCAGAACATCACCGACGTGGGGCACCTGGCCGACGACGAGCAGATCGACCCTGACGGCGAGGACAAGATCCTGGCCCAGGCCAGGGCCGAGGGGAAGTCAGCGCTCGAGATCGCCCGGTTCTATGAGGACGCGTTCAAGGCCGACTGCTGGGCGCTGAACATCGCGCCCCGCACTTCGCGCCCAGGGCCTCGGAGTCCATCGAGCTGATGACCGACCTGATCGGCACGCTGATCGACAGCGGGCACGCGTACGTGGCCGACACCGGGTCGGTGTACTTCGACGCGCGCAGCTTCGCCGATTACGGCGCGATCTCCGGCAACCGGCTGGACAGCCTGCGCCCTGGCCATCGCTTCGAGGGCGACGTCGACGAGCACAAGCGGTTCCATGCCGACTGGGCGCTGTGGAAGGGCGCCCCGGCCGGCCGCGAGCTGACCTGGCAGACGCCCTGGGGCACTGGTTTCCCCGGCTGGCACACCGAGTGCTCGGCGATGTCGCAGCGGTTCCTGGGGAACGTGATCGACATCCATACCGGCGGCATAGACCTGCGCTTCCCGCACCACGAGGACGAGCGGGCCCAGTCCAACTCGGTTGCCGGACGCGACGTCGTGCGGCACTGGGTGCACGGCGAGCACGTGCTGTTCGAGGGCCGCAAGATGTCCAAGTCGTCCGGCAACGTCGTGCTGCTGGCCGACCTGGCCGATCGCGGGCTTGACCCGTTGGCCGTACGGCTGGCGTTCCTCGAGCATCGGTACCGGCAGCAGCTCAACCTGACGTGGCAGACGCTGGAGGCAGCCGACGCCACTCTTCGCAGATGGCGGGAACGAGTGGCGACCTGGGCAAACGAGCCTAGCAAGCCGATGTGCGCCGACTACGCGGCCCGCATCTTCGGCGCCCTGGACGACGACCTCGACACGCCCGCAGCGCTGATTGCGCTACGCGAGCTGGCCAAGGATCGCGATATACCGGCCGGGTCGAAGTTCGAGACGTTCGTCGCTGCGGACCAGGTGCTCGCGCTGGAATTGGCCAGGGAGATCGGGCGCGTGCCTGCCCCGCAGGAGCTACCCGACGGGGCTGAGGACCTGCTCGAGGCGCGGATCACGGCCAGGGCGGACAAGGACTTCGCCGCCTCTGACCGGCTGCGGGCCCAGCTCGCGGACCTCGGCGTGGCGGTCGCGGACACGCCGGAGGGCCAGATCTGGTCCCTGACCCGTTAGACCGGCCGACGGCGCGGACATCCTTACGGTATGGCGGACATCCTTACGGTATGGCGGGCGCCGACAGGGTGTTATGGCTGGTTTTGTGCCAGCGAAACCCTGAGGGTCTCTGGAGGCAGGCCGCTGAGGAGTGCCGGACGCAACGGATCGATGCCGAAGCGGCTAATTACGCAACGGATCGACGGTCAGACGCATGATCGGCCGCCGCATACCGGCTGGCCCGGATCCTACGCTGGTCTGGCCTAGACCGACCTTCTGCCGACCCGGGAGCCGCCTCAATGACGGACACGAAGCTGCGCGTCTGCACCCACGCGAGGACCTACCTGATGTGCCAGCCCGAGCACTTCACGGTGGAATATGCCATTAATCCGTGGATGGACCCGAGCAGGCCAGTTGACGTCGCGCTGGCCAACCATCAGTGGCAGCGGCTGGGCCAGGCGTTCAGGAGCCTCGGCCACACGGTCGAGACGATCCCGCCGGTACCCGGCCTGCCGGACATGGTGTTCGCGGCCAACGGCGCCACCGTCATCGACGGGAAGGTCCTCGGGGCGAAGTTCAGGCACCCGCAGCGGCAGCCCGAGGCCGAGGCCTACCTGAGCTGGTTCCGCAGTCGCGGTTACCGGCAGATCCGCGAGGCGGCCGCAGTCAACGAGGGCGAGGGCGACATCGTGTTCGCCGGGCGCGCGATCCTGGCCGGTCACGGCTTCCGCACTGAGCCCTCGGTGCGGGACGAGCTGACCGAGTTCTTCGGGCTGCCGGTCATCAGCCTGCGGCTCGTCGACCCGCGGTTCTACCACCTCGACACCGCGCTCGTGGTGCTCGATGCCGACACCGCCGCCTACTATCCGGCCGCGTTCGACGACGCGGGCAAGGCCGCGCTGGCCACGCATTTCGCCGAGCTGATCGAGGTCAAGGACGAGGATGCCGAGGTGCTCGGGCTGAACGCGATCAGCGACGGACGCAACGTCGTGCTCCCGGAGCAGGCGACCGGCCTCATCGCGCAGCTCAAGTCGGCGGGCTTCGAGCCGGTCACGGTCGACTTGTCGGAACTGCTCAAGGCGGGCGGCGGCCCCAAGTGCTGCACCCTGGAACTTAGGTAGTCAGATCAGGCCGATCTATCAAACGCATGCGGGAGGCGCGTGATGTCAGCGAGCAGCGGTAGCGGGACAGCGGCTGCGCTTCGTGCGCAGTCCGCGGTGCACAGCGCGCACAACTACCACCCGTTGCCGGTGGTGATCTCCGAGGCCGAGGGCGCGTGGGTGACCGACGTCGACGGCCGCCGGTTCCTCGACATGCTGGCTGCGTACTCGGCCATCAACTTCGGGCACCGTCACCCGCGGTTGGTCGCGGCCGCCCAGCGCCAGCTTGAGCGCGTCACGCTCGTCAGCCGAGCATTCGAGCACGATCAGTTCGGCCCGTTCTGCGCGGAACTGGCGGCGCTGGCCGGCATGGAGATGGTGCTGCCGATGAACACCGGCGCCGAGGCCGTGGAGACCGCGATCAAGACCGCGCGCAAGTGGGGTTACGAGGTCAAGGGCGTGCCGGACGGCGAGGCCGTGATCATCGTGTTCGACGGCAACTTCCACGGTCGGACGACCACGATCGTCAGCTTCTCGACCGACCCGGACGCCAGGGACGGCTACGGGCCGTACACCCCCGGCTTCCGGATCCTGCCGTACGGCGACGTCGGGGCCCTGGCAGGCGCGATGGATGACCGCGTCGTCGCGGTCCTGGCCGAGCCGATCCAGGGCGAGGCCGGCGTCCTTGTGCCGCCACCGGGGTTCCTGACCGGTGTCCGCGAGCTCTGCACCGCACACGGCGCACTGTTCATTGCCGACGAGATCCAGTCAGGGCTAGGCCGGACCGGGACGACATTCGCCTGCGAGCACGAGGACGTCGTCCCCGACATGTATGTCCTGGGAAAGGCGCTGGGCGGTGGCATTGTCCCGGTGTCCGCCGTGGTCTCCTCCAGCGACGTGCTGGGTGTATTCAAGCCTGGCCAGCACGGGTCCACCTTCGGCGGTAACCCGATGGCGTGCGCGGTAGCGCGCGAGGTTATCGCGATGCTCTCGACGGGCGAGTATCAGGAGCGGTCCGCCAAGCTGGGAGCGCACATGCATGATCGGCTCAACGCGCTGCCCGAGGACAGGGTGCGCGAGGTCCGCGGCCGGGGCCTGTGGGCGGGCGTCGAGTTCGCCGACCTGGCCGGACGCGAGGCCTGTGAGAAACTTGCCGATCGCGGCGTGCTGGCCAAGGACACCCACGGATCTACCATCAGGCTCGCGCCGCCGCTGGTCGTCAGCGAGCCGGACCTGGACTGGGCCATCGACCAGGTCGAGGCCATCGTCCGCGCCTGACCGTCGCGAGCTACTAGCCGGAAGCCACTGTCTCGAACAACCTGAGCCGGTTCGCGATCGCCGCTGCCTCGCCGCGGCTCGCCGCTCCGAGCTTGGCGAGGACGTTCGAGACGTGCACGCTCACGGTCTTGACGGAGATCAACAGGTCCCTCGCGATCGCGGCGTTGGTCATGCCCGCGCAGATCAGGCGCAGGACTTCGGACTCGCGACGAGTGAGGCCGAGTCCGGCGGGGCTCTGACTGACCGGCCGCGGCAACGCGATCCCGGCGCGCTCAGCCAGCAGGCTTACCTGCTCCATCAGCGGCCTCGCCCCGAGGCGCCCGGCGGTCTCCGCGGCGCCGTGCAGCGCCTGCGCGGCCACCTCGCGGTCCCCGCGATCAGCGAGCGCGGCCTCGCCCAGCCGGAAAAGCGCAACGGCGTGCTGGTACGGCTCGCCGAGCCCGCTCCAGGCCAGCGCCGCCTGCTGCCAGGGGGC
>JASHUE010000476.1:0-2629 GCA_030040195.1 Streptosporangiaceae bacterium
CGGCGTCGAACGCGTGCCGCAGCCCCAGGGTGTAGGCGGTTACGGACAGGCCGATCCCGAACAGCTTGTAATGCGCCGGCAGCACGTAGGCGATAAACACCGCGAACCCCAGTGCGTGCAGCAGCACGATCGAGGCGTACATGCCGATCACCCGGCGCTTCTCGACCGGGCTCATGGCAGCGAACGACGCGCGCACCAGGGTGGCCAGCCGCGGGCTTCCGGTGGTGGCAACTGCGGACATCGAGGATCCTCCAGCCGGCAACGTCCTGAGTGCTGCCCTCGCCCGGACGCTAACCCAGTTGCAAAAGACTTGCAAGTACTTATTTGACGCATCTGCCACTCAAGGGCAAGCCGACCTAGTATCGGTTGTGTGCACCAGCAAGCCCTCATCGCGCCCTCGACGCCGTCCGCTGAGGCGATCGAGGCCCTGCTTGCCCTGCTGCGCGAGCACGGCGGACGGGCAACCCAGGCACGCAGGCTGCTGCTGGCCGCGCTGCTACAGCCTGGCCATCACACCGCCGAGGAAATCGCGGCCGCAGTCCGCCAGCAGGCACCAGATGTGCACCTGACCACGATCTACCGCAACCTCGACGAGCTGGAACGGCTGCGCGTCGTCGATCGCACCTACGTCAGCCACGGTCCGGCTACCTACCACCTGACAGCATCAGCGCATGGCCATCTGGCCTGCGAATCGTGCGGGTCCATCGCCGAACTGCCGGGCGAGGCCTTCCAGACACTGAGCGACATCGCCATGTCCATGCACGGGTTCGCGATCAATCCGTCCCACTTCGCCGTGCCTGGCCACTGCGCACGTTGTCAGTGAGGCACCTGCCTCAAGAGCGTGAGAGCAGCGCGTCCAGCTTGGTGAAGGAACTCTCCCAGCCGGTGCGCGTGTCCGCACCGAGCTGGCCGGTGGCGAACGGGCCCTGCCGCAGTTCGAGCCTGGTCTTTCCGTTGCCCTCGTCGTGGAACTCGAGCCTCAGCTGCACGCGCAGCACCTGGGAGACGCCGGGGATTCCGGACGCCTCCATCGCGGCTTCCAGCAGTTCGTTCTCCACTACCTCGGTGAACGTCGCGTCGACCGGATTCTCCATGTCCGGGGCGGTCAGCACGAACCGCAGGTGGCCGCCAACCCGCGCGTCGATCTCGGTGCTCTCGCGCGGCACCCGGCAGCCGACCGGCCCGAACCACTGGGCGAGCTGGTCGGGGTCGGTGAACGCCCGGTACACCAGCTCGCGCGGGGCGTCGAAGATCCGGGTGATCTCGATGTACTGACTCATTGTCCTTCCCTTCCCTGCACGGACTGCCGCAGGTGCGCGTCGAGCCGGTCGAAGCTTGCCTCCCAGAACCGGCGGTACCGCTCCATCCACTCCGTCGCCTCCTGCAGCGGTGAGGCCTGCAGGGTGCTGGACAGGTGCTGGCCCGAGCGGCTCCGGGAGATCAGCCCAGCCCGCTCCAGCACCTTGAGGTGCCGCGATATCGCCGGCATGCTGATGGAGAACGGAGCGGTCAGCTCGGTCACGGTCGCCTCTCCATCGGCCAGCCGGGCGAGGATCGCCCGCCGGGTTGGGTCGGCTAGCGCCCCGAAGATCATGCTGAGCCGGTCGTTCGCCATTTACTTAACCACTTCGTTAATTAATGATCAGGTTAAATATAACACCGCGAACGGAGCCGCGTCAAGGCGCGCTGCCGGGCTGCTAGTACTTCGAGCGGGCCATGGGCCCGAAGTAGTGGCCTTCCTCGAGGTCCGCGATCAGGCCGGGGTGCGACGGCTCCCACCCGCCGAGCGCTCGTGTCCGCTCACTCGACGTCGGGTTGTCGCGCGGCACGAAGGCGCCGAGGAAGCCGAAGTGTTCTCCGGCCTCGTCCGCGGAGATGCTGGCCGTCGGGACGTCCAGCTGGTGGCCGATGACGCGGGCGATGTCCGCGAACGGGATGCCCTGATCGGCGGCCGCGTGCAGGACCGAGCCGGCCGGAACCTTCTCCAGCGCCAGGCGGAACAGGCGCGCAGCGTCGAGCCGGTGCACCGCAGGCCAGCGGTTCGCTCCGTCCCCTACGTAGGCCGAGACGCCCTTGTCCCTGGCGATATCGATGATGCGGGGAACGAAGCCGCGATCGCCCACGCCGTGCACGGTCGGCGGGAGCCGGACCACGGCGGCGCGAACGCCACGTGACGCCATCGCGAGCACCGCGAGCTCCGACCCGATCCGGGGCGAGCCGGCCTGGTCCGGGCCGGCCAGGATGTCCTCGGTTCCAAGGCGCCCCGGCGCGATCATCGTGAGCATGAGCGTCCCCGAGGCGGTGACGAAGGGACTGCCGGAGTCGGCGAGAACGTCGCCGATCGCCTCGATGGCGCGCAGGTCGGTCGCGGCCGCAGCGGCGAAATCGGCGAAGTCGTGCCGGAAGGCCAGGTGGATGACCCCGTCCGCGGCAGCCGCCCCGCTGCGCAAGCTGTCCAGGTCGTCGAGGGAACCCCGGTGCACCTTCGCACCCGCCGCGGTCAAGGCGGCGGCCGAGGCGTCCGACCTGGCCAGGCCCGTGACCTCGTGATCAGATTCGATGAGCTCGGGCACGACCGCGGACCCGATCCAGCCGGACGCTCCGGTAACAAAGACACGCATGCGATCCT
>JASHUE010000477.1:0-9249 GCA_030040195.1 Streptosporangiaceae bacterium
CGGGACAGACGCAAGGCTCGGTCCTGCAGGCCGTCACCACGACTGGCGACGTACTTGACGAGTGGCCGGGGCCTGGCGGGCCTGTCAGCTCATGGCTCGCGACCGGCGGGCAGGCAATCGCCGTGTGTACCGACCGGAACAGCTGCACCTGGTGGCATCGCCGGATCGACGAGCCCGCGCCGTGGTCATCGGTAGCAGAGTTTCCGGCCGTCGAGGCGAGTTCCGCGCGGCCGCTTGGCTTCAGCCGGGACGAGCAGTACCTGTTCGCCACGACTTCGGTCGGCCGTGACACCATCGCGCTGGTCCGGATGTCGCCGCCTGCGTGGTCGCCAGAGGTGCTCAGCGCGAATGACCGCTTTGACATAACATCTGTCCTCCTGTCCCCAGATGACAGCTGCCCAGACCTAGTTACCACGACCGACCCGGATAATGCGCAGTCGGCACTCACAAGCGGTGCCGCAGCCGACCTCTCCCGGCTGCGGCACCTGGCCGGAGACGCCCCGGCCAGGATTATCGACCGGAACGAGACTCACTGCCTAGCGGAGATCTCCTACCCGGTCGGCGGGCCTGCCTACGTCACCCTCAGCCGGGCCACGAAGGCGGTCAGCAAGCCACTGGTCAGGTACACCGGCCTCAGCCGGGTGCGGATCCACGGGCGGGAGCCGATCACCTACCCCGCCAGAGACGGCCAGATGATCACCGGATTCCTGACCCGCCCCGCCGGCGAGCCGCCATGGCCGACGGTACTCGTTGTCCACGACGGCCCCTGGGCGCGCGATGACGCCCACATGGACCCGTGGGCGCAGTACCTGGCCTCGGCCGGGTTCTGCTGCCTGCAGGTTAACTACCGTGGCTCGCGGGGATTCGGCCGGGCCTTCCGCGACGCCGGCGACGGACAGTGGTCGGGGACCATGCAAGACGACCTGATCGACGCGCTGCAGTGCGCTCAGGTCACCGACGTGGCGGACCGGCGGCGGATCGCCGCGATGGGCCACGGCTACGGCGGGTACGCATCGCTGATGCTGGCGACCCAGGCAGAAGTTCCGCTGGCGTCGATCGTCTCTGCCTCCGCGCCGACCGATCTGGTCAGGTACACAAGTAGCCTGATGTCCTTCGGCGGCAGCCAGGGATTCGCCTACGCGGCCCGCATTGGCCACCCGGTGCGCGACCGGGACAAGCTCGCAAGGGCGTCACCGGTCAACCGCATCGCCGACCTGGACATCCCGCTGCTGCTCTTCCACGGCCGGCAGGACGTCTGCGTGCCGGTCAGCCACATCACGTCGTTCGCCGACGCCCTGCGCCGGGAGGGCAAGCGGCACTCGGTGGTCATCTACGACGACGAAGGACACTCCTACTCGCGGCCTCAGAACGTCGCGGACTTCCGGCTACGCACCGTCGAGTTTTTGCTGAGCAGCCTGGCCGAGCACGTGGCAGAACCAGCGGCACGCGACCTGGCGGCGATCCGGCCGTCCCGGATGGTGCCAGGCCAGTCCTAGACGGACAGGTCACTCGGCACTGCCACCGCGACATCATCCCTGATCGATGTCGACTGGACCCCGGCACAATCTGCTGCCTTCCTCAGCGCCTCAATTGCCTGCCCGGACCGGCCTTGGCGGACTAGCGCCTCGCCAAGCTCGCGCCAGGCCTGGGCCGCGTCGCGGGGCGAGCCTAGTGCCTCGAGCATGCCGGCCGACTCGGTCACGGTCTCAGCGCCGGCGTCAACCTCGCCGCTCATGATAAGCGCGAGTCCGCGCACCACCCGGGCCTTCTCCAGTTGAGGAGCGCCTGGGTCCGATATGCGGCCAATGGCCGAGTCAGATAGGCGCACCGCCTCATCGAATTCCTGACGCAGCAACGCCGAACGTGCCATCTCGGTCTCACAGTGCGCCAGACGCGGACCGACCGGCAGGCTTTCCTGGACTTCGTGCGCACGGCGAAGCAGTTCATCGGCCTCGGCGACCCGCGGGGGGTCGCATTGCAGCAGCAGCCCTGCGTAGGAGGCCCGCATTTCAGCGAGGCTCAGATCGGGCGACGATTCTGAGAGCAGCGCGAGCGTCTTCGTGGCCATGTCCAGGGCCTGGTTCAGATGCCCACGAGCGGCAGCGACCAGGCACGCATTCCAGTAGGCATTTCCTTGTGCGGTCCTGGAAGCGAGCCGCTCCGCTCGCTCGATGACCTGGCTGGCGAGATGCTGGGCGGAGAACGAGTCTCCCCGCAGGTGGTAAGAGAAGACCAAGGTAGAGGCGAGCCTGATCTCGTCTTCGGTGCCCTCGAGTCCGAGCTCGCGTACTTCCCGTAGTGCCTCCTCGCCCACCTCGATGCTCCGCGCGAAGTCCCCGGCGAATCGGTAAAGCCGGCAGCGGCCAATCAGCAGCTTCAGCAGGCCGGGTGCACCGGACTCGCCCCGCCGCGATGGCTCAAGCAGCGCTTCCCTGTGTGTCACCGCCTCGTTGAGGTTCCCGCGCGCCTCTTCGGCGCGGGCCAGCCCCCAGATGGCGCCGAGGCGGATTTCGCCGCTCCCCGACGCGGCCAGCTCGGTGAAGAGCTTGTGCGCCTCGTCGTTGGAGCCGTTAGCCAGTGCGATCTCGGCGAACTGGAGTCGTAGCCGCTGCTCGGTGACTTCCTCGGGCGCGACGCCCGTCTCGAGATAGATGGTGGAGACGCCAAGCCGGCGAGCGAGGCCCTCCAGCACGTCCCGCTCGGGAAGCCTCTTGCCCGACTCGATGAGCGAGACGTAACTTGCTGACACCAGGTCGCCAGCCAGGTCGGACTGACTGAGTCCCCGCTCGTTCCTGAGCACGCGCAGGCGCTGCCCGAGCGTAGACCCCATCTAGTACCTCCCAGGCCACTGAGATGTATACGTGGGTTTACTCTAAGCCGTCAAGGACCTGAGTCAACACCGCGGGCAATTCCAGGTGAAAGCCTTACCAATCGGATAGCCCCCAGTTATAGACCGACTCGACTCACTGCTCTTTAGCGCACCGCCAGGTCGGCAGGGCTGGCCGTCGCAAGCCCGGTCGGCTCGGATATCTGGCCCGCCCGAAGCTGCCTGATGTCTCGAGGGATCAGCGCCAGCAGCGAGGCGATCACGATCAGCGCGGCGGCGCCGAACTGCGCACGCGGCATCGTCGCCCAGGCAGCAACCGGCCCGGCGATCACGGCACCAAGAGGCATCGCCATGACCGAGCCAAGCGCATCGTAGGACGCCACTCTGGCGAGCTTCTCCGGCGGGATCTGCCTGGCCATCGCGACCGTCCACTGAACCATCATGATCTCGATTGCGATGCCCAGCGCGAACGACGCGCAGCAGATTAGCGGCAGCGGCCAGAACATGCCAAGCGCGATTGGCGTAACCGCGACGCTGGCCCCGATGAGGACGATGAACAGCATCGGCCGCCGCGGGGCGAACCGCAGCGAGACCAGGCCGCCGACGATCAGGCCAAGCGAGTCCGCGGCCGTGATCGCACCCCAGGCAGCCGGTCCGTGGTGCGGTCCGAAATGCAGCCTGACCACCGCAGGCCCGAGTACCGTGAAGGCGCCGTACCAGGCCATCATCACGACCGCAAACTGCGCGGTGATAGTCCAGATCCACGTGTGCGAGCGGAATTCCGACCAGCCCTCGCGCAGGTCCCGCAGCATGCTGGCGTCCTCACCGCGCCCGTGCGGGGTGACCCGCAGGCTCAGCATCAGCGGCAGCGTCCCGAGCAGGCCGGTGCCGCAGATCGCCAGCGCCCAGCCAGGCCCGATCACCGCCACGCAGAATCCGGCCAGCACGGAGCCGCCCATCTGGCCTCCGTTCATCGCCAGCCGGCTCACTGCGCTCGCCTGCTGGATGGAGCCGGGCGGGACGATCCGCGGCAGCAGGGCAGTCGAGGCCGGATAGAAGATCGCCATGCCGGTGCCGGTCAGGCACTCGAGCCCGATCATCTGCCAGACCGCTGGATGGCCGGCCAGCACCATGATCCCGAACGTGCCCTCGCCCGCCGCCATCATGAGGTTTCCCGCTACGATGACCCGCTGCGGCGCCATCCGGTCGGCGACGACTCCTCCGAGCAAGACAAACACGATCGACGGTGCGATCTGCGCGGCCAGGACGTAGGACAGGACCGTTGTCGAGCCATGTGTCTCGTCGAGCACGGCGAACGACACGCCGACGATCGAGAACGCGAACGACGCGGGCGCGATTACCCGGTCGGCAAGCAGGAGCCTGAAGTCGCGGATAGCAAGGACGGGCACCCTCTGCGTGAGAAGCCTGACGCGCCGTCCGACCGCACGCGGGAACACGAGAAGGCTTCCGATCTATCCAGGGCTGGAGCGGTCCATGCTATCGGCCGAGACCGCCGGCCGAGAAGCGACTTTTTCGCTGGCAGCGGCGCCGTCGGGACCGGCTCGAGCGCGCGCGCTGCGCGGACAAACCGCCTAGGCTGGCGAGCAGATCACGGCACCCCAGATGAGCAGCCATGCCGGGCTGCTGGCACGCTCGGAGTAGCGAGCCGTCGCGGCCGGTTCGCGACGTGTGTCCGGTACTGTCCAGGCTGGGACTGGCGAGAGGGGATCACTTGAGCATTCTGGGTACGCGGGTCCTGCGGACAGAGGACCCCAAATTCCTGACAACGGGCGGCGTCTACACCGAAGACGTGGTTGACGACCGGCTGGCCGGGGCATGCCACGTGTTCTTCGTCCGGTCGCCGCTCGCTCACGCCAGGATCACCGGCATCGACGTGAGCGCGGCACGTGAGGCTCCCGGCGTGGTTGCCGCGTTCACCGGCGCGGACCTCGCTGACTTGCCGGTCATTCCCCCGTCGGCGGCCGGACTGATGAACACCGAGATGACGCAGCGGCTGCTGGCCACCGACAAGGTCCGCTACGTGGGCGAACCGGTGGCCGTGGTCGCGACCGAGCATGCCTACCAGGGCGAGGACGCGCTCGAACTCGTCGCCGTCGACTACGACCCGCTGCCCGCCGTGCTCGGCTTCGACCCGGACGACAGTTCCTTGCTCTTCGAAGCGGCCGGCACCAACGTCGCGGGCTACTGGGGCGACCAGTCCTCCCTTAAGCCCGGCCTGTTCGACGGCTGCGAGGCCGTGATCACCCACACGATCGTGAACCAGCGCGTCGCGCCGGCCCCGATGGAGACCAGGGCCGCAGCGGCGGTCTGGGGCGAGGACGGCCGGCTGACGGCCTGGATACCAAACCAGGGTGCGCAGGGCACGCGCGACGACCTGATCAAGCTGCTCAGCCTGGAGCCGGGCCAGGTCCGCGTCATCACGCCGGACGTTGGCGGCGCGTTCGGGGCTAAGTTCGGCGCCGACCCCGAGCACGCGGTCGTAGCCTGGGTCGCCCGCAGGCTCGGACGCCCGGCCAGGTGGACCGAGACCAGATACGAGAACCTGATCGGAATGACCCACGGCCGGGCGCAGCAGCACACGGTCACGATGGGCGGCAGCCGGGACGGCGACATCCGTGCCTACCGGCTGGAGATCGTGCAGGACGCGGGCGCGTACCCGAAGATCGGCGCGGTCCTGCCGATGCTGACGATCTTGATGACCACTGGGCCGTACGACATTCCGAACGCGGAGTCGATCGCCAAGGTGGTCGTCACCAACACAACGCCCATCGGCGCTTACCGCGGCGCGGGCCGCCCGGAGGCCACGGCCGCGATCGAGCGGGCCATCGACTTGTTCGCCACCGAGATTGGCGTCGATCCCGCGGACGTTCGCCGCAAGAACCTGCTGCCGAAGTTCACCGAGCCGCACAAGACCAAGTTCGGCGCGCTCTACGACACCGGTGACTACGTCGCTGGGTTGGACAAGGCACTCGAGGCGGCCGGCTACGCAGGTCTGCGCAAGGAGCAGGCCGCGCGGCGGGCCAGCGGGGACGTCCGCCAGCTCGGCATCGGCGTGTCCAGCTACGTCGAGATAACCGGCATGGGTGACGGCGAGGGCACGCCACCTTCGGAGAACGCCACCGTCGAGGTGCACCCCGACGGCACAGCCACGATCTTGACCGGCACCTCGCCCCACGGCCAGGGGCACGCGACTGCGTGGGCGATGCTCGCCAGCGACGAGCTCGGCATCCCGGTCGAGAAGATCACTTTGAAGTGGGGCGACACCGACCTGATCCCCGAAGGCGGCGGCACCGGAGGGTCACGCAGCTTGCAGCAGGGCGGCGCCGCGGTACAGCAAGCGTCCAGGGAGCTGATCGAGATCGCCAGGGAGCGGGCCGCGGCCGACTTGGAGGCCAATCCGGCTGACCTCGTGTTCGACACCTCCAGGAGCGCCTTCGCCGTGGCGGGCGACCCCGAAGCGTCGGTGCCGCTGACCAAGCTCGCCGAGAGCGAGCGGCTGCTGGTGCGGACGGTGTTCTCCGCGCCAGGAGCGACGTTCCCGTTCGGTACTCATGTGGCGGTCGCCGAGGTCGATACCGAGACGGGCAAGGCGACTCTGCAGCGGATCATCACGGTGGACGACGCCGGCGTGGTACTCAACCCGCTGCTGGCCGAGGGCCAGCGGCACGGCGGCATCGCCCAGGGAGCCGCGCAGGCGCTGCTCGAAGAGGTCCTCTACGACGCCGACGGCAACCCGCTCACGACGAGCTTGGCCGACTACCCGTTTTTGTCGGCCACGGAGGTGCCCAGTTTCGAGCTAGCCGACATGGCCACACCCACGTCCTACAACCCGCTAGGCGTCAAGGGGATCGGCGAGGCGGGCAGCATCGGCGCTACCCCCGCCGTCCAGAACGCGATCGTGGACGCCGTATCTCACCTCGGCGTCCGGCACATCAACATGCCCGTAACCTCTCGCCGTGTGTGGGAGGCCCTGCGGGCCGCAGAGCAAGGATCGGAGCACCAGTGACCCGCATAGAGCTCACCGTCAACGGCGAGAAGCGGTCCGACGAGGTCGAGCCGCGCCTGCTGCTCGTGCACTACCTGCGCGAGATCTGCGGCCTGCGTGCGGCCAACGTCGGCTGCGACACCACCTCGTGCGGGGCCTGCACCGTCCTGCTCGACGGCCGGTCGGTGAAGTCCTGTACGGTTCTGGCGGTGCAGGCGGCGGGCCAGGAGGTCCTTACCGCCGAGGGGTTGTCGGCGGGCGGAGAACTGCACCCCGTGCAGGCCGCGTTCCGCCAGAATCACGGACTGCAATGCGGCTTCTGTACGCCGGGGATGGTCATGGCCACCGTGGGCCTGCTGGCAGAGAACCCGCACCCGACCGAGGCAGAGGCGCGCGCTGGCCTGGAGGGCAACTTGTGCCGCTGCACCGGCTACCACAACATCATCCGCGCGGTGCTGGCCGCGGCCGACGCGCAGGCAGTGCCGGCCCCGAGCACGGGAGTGAGCGCATGATCCCTGGTCAGTTCGAGTACATCGCGGCCGAGTCGCCGGCGCATGCGCTGGAATTGCTGGCCGAATACGGCGACGACGCCAAGCTGCTGGCCGGCGGCCACTCGCTGCTGCCGATGATGAAACTCCGGCTGGCCGTACCCGAGGTGCTGATCGACATCGGCCGGCTGAACGATCTGGCGGGCGTCCGGGCGGACAACAGCGAACTCGTGATCGGCGCGACCACGCGGCACGCCGACCTGGCCGCCTCGGAGCTGGTGCGGGCCGAGGCGCCGCTGCTCGCCTACGCTGCTGCCCAGGTCGGCGACCCGCAGATCCGCCACCGCGGCACGATCGGCGGTTCGCTGTCACACGCCGACCCGGCCGCTGACCTGCCGATGGCGCTGGTCGCGCTCGGCGGCTCGGTCGAAATCCAGGGCCCTGGCGGTTCGCGGGTGGTCACGGCTGACGACTTCTTCCAGGGCTTCTTCGAGACCGCGCTCAGGCCGGACGAGCTGCTGACCGCGGTGCGGGTCCCGCGCCGGCCGGGCGTCCCGTGGGGCTACCAGAAGTTCGTCCGCCGGTCCAACGACTGGGCCATTGTCGGCGTCGCGGCGGTCGACGGCCGGATCGCCCTCGCGAACATGGGCGCCACGCCCTTGCGGGCGACCGCAGCCGAGCGGGCACTGGCGGACGGCGCGAGTCCGGCCGCCGCCGCCGAGCACGCGGCCGACGGCACCTCGCCTGGCGAGGACATGCACGCGGACCGCGAGTATCGCAAGCATCTCGCCAGGGTGCTGACCCGGCGCGCGCTTGAGCATCAAACCGGATAGCGCAGACAGTCGATCCAGGCCGGATCTATCGCTGTATATGCCAACGGAACGGACTTGAGTCTTTCGGTCATACTCGGATTAAGGCGGTCTTCGCGGGTACGTCCAAGACATGGCGTCAGCGAGTGCGGATGGCCAGCGGCCCGGCCCTGAGAACGGTCAGGAGCCCGAGGTCACCCTGGAGCAGCTCCCCGAGCAGGTTGCCGAGCTGGCCGGGGAGCTCAGCGAGGCCGAGACCAGGCCACTGCGCCAGCGACTCGCCCGCCAGATCCCGAAGCTAGCCAGCCGGAGCGGCCAGGCGACCCGCCGCAGTCTGCAGTCAGGCCTGCAGTCAGGCCGCGACGTTGCCTGGCAAGGCCTGCAATCCGGACGCGACGCGGCGGCCCGGCGGATCCGCCCTGGCCGGGATGCGGCGGTCCGCGGTGTCAGGTCAGGGCGCGACACGACCGCCCACGTCGTGCAGTCGGGCCGCAGCGCAGCCGCCCGCGGCACGCAGAGTGGCAGCGAGGCAGCGCGCCGAGGCGGGCGAGCCGCACTCAGGGGCGGCGGGGCAGCGCGCAGAGGCGGCGATACGGCCTGGCGCGGAGTCCAGACTGGCGGCACGGCCACGTGGCACGGGCTGCGCGTAGGCGGCCAGTGGCTGGCCGCTCAGGCGATGGAGATGGCGCCCAAGGTCCCGATCCGCGGCATTAACACGCTGCGAGATCAGTACCCGGGACTGGGCACCGAGGAGCTTGCCGACCGGCTCATCAGGAGCGCGGCCCGGGCGTCCGCCGGCGTTGGCGCCGCAGTCGGCATGACGGCCGCCACGCCGTTCGTCCCCACCCTGCCGGTCGAGCTGGCCGTCGAGACCCTGGCCCTGGTCGGAGTCGAGCTGAAGCTCGTCGCCGAACTGCACGAGGTCTACGGGATGCCAGCGCCGGGGTCGAGGACCGAACGCATGCTGGCTTACCTCGGTGCCTGGGCGACCCGCCGCGGCATCCGCATCACCGGCGAAGGCGTCGCGCTCGCGGTGGGCTCACCGCTCCGCCGCAAGCTGGAGCGCCGGCTGGTCGCGAAGGCAGGCCAGAGCACCCTGTCGCTCGCCCCGTTGCTGGC
>JASHUE010000478.1:0-8399 GCA_030040195.1 Streptosporangiaceae bacterium
GGGCCTCATTATTGATGACGCACTACCCCCGAATCAGGTTCACACGTTTAGCGAACCAAACTCTGTAACATCCGGGAATCGTTGGCGGCGGGCTTCGGTCCGCGCGGGCTCGGTTCGTGGCGGGCATCGTTGGCGGCACGGTTCGCTCGCGGAGAGCTCGGCGTCGATCAGGGAACCGTGCAGCCCTGGTCGCACACCCGCTGTGCGAGCGCCTCGATGAAGACCTGGGCAATCTGATCGGGGTTCGTGATCTGGAAGGCGGCGCCGCCGGTCGCGTTGGCGATGTCCTGCATTGCCGTGAAGTCGCCGAGCTGCCCGAACTGAACGATGATGATCGAGACCTTCCTGGCCGGGTTATACAGGCTCTTGAGCTGGCTGAGCAGGCTGGCGAGCTTCATGTCACCGCTCGCGTCGATGCCCGCGGTCAAGAGGACGACGGCGTTGGAGTAGCTCGCCGCGTAGGTGCTGGTCATCAGTTTGTAGGCCGCGAGAATCGCGTCGTTGAGATGCATCGGGTTGTCGGTCGGGGTGATCCCCAGGTCGATCTGCGCGAGCTCTTCCCGCCGCGAGACGATCCCATACGGTGCGGGCAGCGGACCGACCGGCACGAGGGTCTTGTAGCTCGTAGCCGGATTACTGCCGTTCGGTGCTTCCCACAGTCCCATCTCGGTTGAGGCAGGGAACAGCGCAAGCCCGCGGGATGCGGTCTGGTCGAGTACCTGCTCAAGGTTCAGGTTGTCGAGTCCGGAGGGCGCGCGCATCGCCGCGGAGTCGTCGAGGATCGCCAGAACCCTCGAGCCCAGCCCGAGCTTCTGCCAGGTCGACAGGTTGGCGGCGACTTCGGTAGCCGCGGCCGGCGTGGCAACGTCGAGCCGCTGTGAACTCAGCCCGGACGAGGCAGGCAAGTCGTCAGGGACGCCGCTGCCCGACCGGAAGCCGTTGTAGCGGATCACCGACTGCGCGTACGAGTCCTGCAGGAACCGGCCGAATGCCTCCGCCGCCTGGGACTCCGCCGCGGTGGACGAGGTGAGGACGTAGGGGTAGTCCAGTTCCGGGCTGCCCGTGGCCATACTGGCCGACGTCGGGTAGTACGCGGCCAGCGGCTGACCGGGATCGGCTCGGTCGTAGGCGACGACCGCCTGCTCGGTGGTCACCGCAATGGCCTTGCGCAACGCGATGCTCTGGACGAAGGACTGCAGCGATGCGGCCGAGTTGAACTCGTCCGTGGTCACGGTGCTGTATTCAAACTTGGTGAACGCCTGCCGTCCCGCTGTTGACTGGCCGAGCAGCCGACTAACTTCAATGACAGCAAGCAGGCCGACAGCGCTGTCGGTCGGGTCTGGCAGGTCCACGGCCAGGCCCATGCTGGCGGGCGGCCCGCCGTAACCGGGCGGCAGCAGCATGCTCCAGTTCGCCCCGGCGCTGAACACGCCGGTCTGCCGAGCCAGCGCCCGCGAAGTAACGATCACGACTGGTGACGTGGCGACGGTAATCGAGGTCGGCTGCACGACCTGGGCCCCGACCGCGTAGCTGCGTGCCACGTCAATCCACAGGCTCGAGTCAGGAATCCAGGCGTCGATAGGCGAGCCGCCCTGCAGGCTGACCTGCCCGTCCAGTTCCGCGGTGACCGTTGAGGGATCGCCCTGCACGACCTGAACATCCACGCACCGGCCGGCCGCGACCTGGTCCTCGCGGTTGAACGACCTGGCGACGGTCTGGATCGCCGGGTAGATGTCCGGGCTGACGGCGAGGTTCACAATCGTCGGCCGGTTGGTGCAGGCCGCATGCGCGATGACGGCGCTGGCGCTCATGCCAACCATCGTGGCCGCCGCAACCCCCACTGCCAACGCGACGAGCGCCCCGGTCCTGACCTTGCGGGACCGTCCCCGACGGCCCGGTCCGGACCCTGTCTCGCGTCGTGGCACGTCTCAGTCCTTCAATCAGGCGGCTGGATCGGCCGAATACTGCGGCCGACTATATCGGACTTCCGGCGACGGATCGGGTGACTTGCCCGGTTTAGCCGATAAGAGGGGGAACGAAGCCGGCTGCCCGGCCAGCCCGGGCACAACGGCAGATCCGGTCCCACGTCACCGCCCTGTGCTGGCGGCTTTCCTGCTAGCCAGGGTCAGGTCACGAAAGACTAGCTGCCGTGGATATGCAGGTCCTGATAACTGATCCGGCCGACCCGCGGGTGGCCGACTTTGTCAGGCTGACCGACGTTCACTTGCGCCGGAGCCTGGAGGCGGAGCACGGCCTTTTCATCGCCGAGGGAGACAAGGTCATCCGACGCGCGATCGCGGCCGGTTACCCGGTCAGGTCCCTGCTGGTGGCCGACGACAAGCTGGCGACGATCGAAGACGTCGCCGCGAACTGCGGCGCACCGCTCTACGTGCTGCCGGCCAGCGCGGTTCAGGAACTGACCGGCTACCGGGTGCACCGCGGCGCGCTGGCCTCGATGCGCCGGCTGCCGCTGCCCGCGGTCGCGGATGTGCTGGAGTCGGCGCGCCGGATCGTGGTGCTGGAAGACATCGTGGACCACGCGAACGTCGGCGCTGTCTTCCGCTGCGCAGCCGCGCTCGGATTCGACGCCGTGCTGCTGTCGCCGCGGTGCGCCGACCCGCTGTACCGGCGCGCGGTCAAGGTATCGATGGGCGCGGTGTTCAGCGTTCCTTACAGCCGCGTCGGTGACTGGCGTGGTGCAGTCGACAGCCTGAAGCAGCATGGATTCCGCGTGCTGGCCATGACCCCGGATCCTCAGGCGACCCCCATCAGCGAGGTGCCACCCGCGGCGAAGACGGCTGTCTTGATGGGAAGCGAAGGAGACGGCCTTTCTTCCCGGTGGATGGCCGCGGCCGATCAGCGCGTCCGCATCCCCATGAGCAGGGGAGTGGACTCGCTGAACGTCGCCGCCGCCGCGGCGATCGCCTGCTATCTGCTCGCGGCGCCTACGCCTCCGCCTCAGCGGGTTGCGCGCCCGCCGCGACCGGGGCCGGCTGCCGGTCAAGTCCGCGCCAGGCCGGGAAGATGAACGGTGCCAAGGTGAGCAGCAGCATCAGCGACCCCGAAGTGACCAGCGCGGCGGTCAGGCCCGTTGTCTGGGCGAGCAGGCCGCCGAAGAGCGAGCCGAACGGAATGCCGAGCCAGGCGGTGCCCTTGACCGCGCCAAGCACGCGGGCTTGCAGCCGGGCCGGGATCCGCTCGTACATGGCGGCACCGGAGATCGGGTTCAGCACGCCGCCAGCCACCCCGCAGATCAGCACGACCGGCAGGACGGGCGCGATTGATGCCCAGGCGGCCAGCGCGAAGAACGGAGGGGACGCGGCGACCAGCTGGCCGATCGCGTAGATCATCCGGCGCGGCAGGCGCGGGCCGAGCCAGGCGCCGGCCATGACGCCGACGAGGAGCCCGATCCCCAGCACGCCCCCGACCACCCCGATCGCGAGGGCGCGGTGCACCCGGTCGTGGGCCCAGACCGGCAGCAGTACCGAGATCAGCGCCTGGTCGAGCAGATTGCTCATGGCGGCAGAGACGGCCAGACCGAGCAGCAGCCGGTCCGCCCGCAGGAACCGCATTCCCTCCGCGAGGTCGGCGGCGTAGCTGCGCACGCTGATGGTGCCGCCCGACCGCTGGGCCCGCCCGACCGAGGCCGGCACGAAGATCGCCAGGATGACGACGCCGGCCGCAAACGAGACACCGTCGATCAGGACCACGCCGGCTGCGCCGATCGTGGCGATCAGCGCGCCCGCGGCGGGCATGCCGACCAGGGGCGCGGTCCGGTTGGCGCCCGAGTAAATGCCCGTGGCGCGCTCGTAGGGGACGCTGCCGAGGTCGGCCGTCATCGGCACGAGCGGGGCGGTCGCGCAATCGGCCACGCCGCGGACCGCGCCCGCCACGGCGACCAGGCCGGCTAGCGCGCCGAGATTCAGCCGGCCGGCGGCATGCAGCGCCGGGATCGCGCACATGATCGCGGCGGGGACGGTGTTGCCAATCAGGAAAGTTCTCCGCAGCCCGACGCGGTCGACCACCGGCCCGGCCAGCGCTTGCAGGGTCACGTAGGGCGCCATCTGCGCGAAGCCGACGAAGCCGGTCGCGGCGGCGCTTCCGGTCGTCACCAGGACCAGCCAGGGGATCGCGACCACCGACATGGCCGTTCCTGTCTCGGACACCAGGTACGCAGTCACGAGCCCGTAGAGGGAGTTCTGCCCACGGCTGGGTTTGCCCTGGTCCGGCTGCGGCGGTTGCGCTGAGATCACGGCCCCTCCGGAGTGATGGTCCTTGGCGCGCTGGCCAGTCCGCCTGGTCCGCGGTGATTCATGACATCATCGTGACGTCAATTATGACGTCTGTCAACGGGCATGACGACGTCTAACAGTGACAAAATTGACGGCGTCACGGCGCGGTCACGACGTCGCTCTGGCGCCGAAAAGGCGTCAGCGGATTTGGGCGCCACGCTGCCGCGGGAGGGCAGTCGCGCCGAGATCGCCCGGCCCGGTGGACTGGTTTGGGGTCGTTTATCCTGGCCAGATGGAATTTGCAGAGGTAATCAGTAAGCGCCGGATGGTACGCGCCTATACCAGCGAGCCGGTCGCGCCGGAGGTCCTGGAGCGGATACTCTCCGCCGCGAATCGGGCGCCGTCGGCGGGATTCAGTCAGGGCTATGCCCTGCTGACCCTCGAGGGGCCCGAGCAGCTCAGCCCGTTCTGGAAGCTGCTGTCCTCTGACGACCGCGAGGCGGAGACTCCGGGTCCGTCGTTTGAGCCAGTTACCCGCGCGCCGCTGGTCGTGGTTCCGCTGTCGTGCAAGGACATCTACCTGGACCGTTACGCCCGAGCGGACAAGGGCTGGACCGACCGTGACGAGTCGCACTGGCCGGTGCCGTACTGGGACATCGACACCGGTTTTCTTGCCCTGCTCATGTTGCTTACTGCTGTGGATGAGGGACTGGGCGCGCTGTTCTTCGGCATACAGCCAGGGCTGATACCGCAGTTCCGCCAGCTGTACAGCGTGCCCGACGGCTACATGCCGATCGGCGCCGTCGCGATCGGGCACCCGGATCCGGCCTCGGACAAGGGCGGGTCGAGCAAGGTCATCAAGCGCCGCAGCCTGGACGACTTGGTGCACCGCGGTCGCTGGTAAGGCCGTCAGGCCGCGCCGCTCGCCTCGGCCAGAGAGGCGTATGTGCCGCGCCAGTACACCAGCGGGCTCACGCCCTGCTCACCGGTGCCCACGTGGCGCACGCGGCCGACGATGATCTCGTGGTCACCGCCCGGCAACTCGTGCTCGACCGAGCACTCCACCACGGCCACGGCACCGTGCAGGCGCGGGCTGCCGGTGGCCCCGGGCTCGTGGCTGACGCCTTCCCAGGCCGCGGCCGGTCCGCGCCGGGCGAAGTTGACCGACAGCTGCCGCTGCCCGTCGGCCAGCATGTTGACCGCGAAGGCGCCGTGCGAGCGAACGGCCTGCAGCGTCAGGCTCGCGTGGTCGAAGCAGACCAGGATGAGGGGCGGATCGAGGGACAGCGAGCTGACGGCGTTGGCCGTCGTCCCGACCGGCTGGCCGTCCGCGCCGACCGAGGTGACCACCGTCACGCCGGTCACGAAGTGTCCCATCGCATGGCGGAAGGCCGCGGCCGTGATGCCGGCCTCTATCCCGGATGCCGTCATGATCAGATCTGCCCGTGATTCGGCGGCAGCACCTCGTTGAGCAGGTAGTTGCCGACGTGGTAGTACTTCCAGTCCGCCGGGTCATGGCTTGCGTGCGTCCGAGCGTTCCGCCAGTGGCGGCTGAGGTCGTAACGCTGGTCGGCGGCACTTGCGCCGCTCAGCGCGAACAGGTCGCTGGCCACCTCGACCGCGACTTCGCCCGCGAATGCCTTGGCCTGCGCGATGGCCAGTGAGCCGCGGGCCGCGTCCTGCGCGTCCCGCGGGCGCCGGGTGACCTCATCGAGCGTGTCCGCCGCCGATCGCAGCAGCGCCTCCGCGGCGTGCACCCTGGTGGCTAGCCGGCCGTACCTGGCCAGAACATGCGGGTCGTCGCCGGCCCGGTCGGCCCAGCCGGCCCGGGCGGCCTCGAAGAACGGGCGAGCCTTGGTCCGCACGAACTCGCCGGCGTCGCGCAGCGCGCCGCGCGCGATCCCCGTCTGGATCGCCGCGTGCACCAGTTGGGCCCGGGCGCCGAGTTGCTGGGGTACCGCGAACGCTCGCTCGTACGGCACTACCAGGTCGGGATCGACCGGCACCCGGTCAAACGTGGCGGTCCCGCTGACCGTGGCCCGCTGGCCCATGACGTCCCAGTCGTCGTCGACGGTGACCCCAGGGGAGTCCCGCTCGACGAACGCCAGCACCAGATGCCCGTCGTCATCGAGCGCGCTGACGCCGATCCACCGGGCCGTGATCGCGCCCGTGCAGTAGTACTTGCGGCCATCCAGCCGCAGCCCGCCCTCGGCCGCGATCAGGCGGGTCTTGAGATCCTGGGCGTGTTTGCCACCGCGCTCGGCCAGCCCGTTCCCGAGCCGCCCGCCGGACAGCGCGGAGCCGAACAGGCGCTCTTGCTGCCGCTCGCTGCCCCAGACGGCAAGGACGTCGACGAACAGGAAGTGCCCTTGCGGCACCTGCGCGATTGCCGGGTCGACGACAGCGATCGAGCGGATGACTTCGGCCAGGACGCTGGCCGGCAGGTCCGGGCCGCCATGCTCGGCCGGCACGGTGATGCTCAGGAGCCCGCTGGAGTCAAAGGCCGCCAGCTCGGCGGCCGGCACCGTGCCGGCCCGGTCGCGCTCGATCACCCCGCCGGCAATCGACCGCGCGTAGCCCTGCGCCGCGGCGATGGCCTCGGGGCCGGACCTGATAACCGTCACGGGCAAGGTGGGAGCGGTCACGGGGCAACCTCCAGGGCGTCGCGATCGGCCACGGCGGGCGTCAGCAGGCCGCGAGCACGCAGCACCGGCATGACACCCTCGCCGACCCGGTAGGCCTCCTCCAGGTGCGGATAGCCGGACAGGATGAACTCGTCGATGCCGAGCAGGTGATACTCAGCGATCCGGTCGGCCACCTCCTCGTGGCTGCCGACAAGCGCGGTCCCGGCGCCGCCCCGTACGAGCCCGACGCCGGCCCAGAGGTTCGGGGAGATCTCCAGTGCGTCAGTCCGGCCGCCGTGCAGCGCCGTCATCCGTCGCTGGCCCTCCGACTGGGACGCCTTCTGGATGACCTGAGCGTGCTCGATGGCCGCCGGGCTGAGACCGTCAAGTAGCCGTTGGGCTTGCGCCCACGCCTCGGCGGCGGAATCCCGCGCGATCACGTGCAGCCTGATGCCAAAGCGCAGCTCCCGCCCGGCTGCCTTGGCCCGCTTCCGCACCGCGTCGAGCTTTTCTGCTACCGCTGCCGGGGGCTCGCCCCAGGTCAGGTAGACGTCGGCCCAGGAGGCGGCGACGTCTAGTGCGGCCGCCGACGATCCGCCCAGGTAGATCGTGGGCCACTGCGGTGCCGGGACTATCTGCGCGCCGCGGACGTCGATGAACTCGCCGGTGAAATCGACCGGACGGCCGGACCAGAGTTCCCGCAGCACCTGGAGGAACTCACCGGCCCGCCGATAGCGGGCCTGCTTGTCGAGGTGGTCACCGTAGCGCCGCTGCTCGGCGTCGTCACCGCCGGTGACGACATTGAGCAGCAGGCGTCCGCGGGAGATGCGCTGATAAGTCGCAGCCATGTGCGCGGCTAGCGTCGGGGACAGCAGGCCCGGGCGGAAGGCCACGAGGAACTTGAACCGCTCCGTTACCTGGCTGAGCCCGGCGGTCATGATCCAGGCGTCCTCGCACCACGAGCTCGCGGGCGTCAGGGCGCCGGCGAAACCGAGTTGCTCGGCCGACCGCGCGATCTGGCCGATGTAGCCGATGTCAGGAGCGCGCTCGGTGCCGCCGTTCTCGGTCACCCGGCTGCCGGCCACTCCCACGGCGTTGCCGAGGCTGAGGTCCGTGCGCGAGTCGCCGTTCGTAGGCAGGAACCAGTGCAGGGTCACTCCCATCGATACGTGCCCTCCTCGGTCTGTCCTCGGCTCGTCGGTGTCCGCCGCGCCAGCATGCGAACTGACCGCGAGTCTCGTTCACTACCGATTCGTGTGCCCGTGATAGTTATTCCTATCATGTCGGTCGGTAAACCAGCAATTAGAATTAGGTCCGCCGGCCTGACCCTGCCGGCGGGCGAGGGGGCTGCCGGCAGGAAGGCGGGTGGCTGACCGGGGGCGATCAGCGAATCCCGGCTACCGGACGCCCGTCCTCCAGGTAGAGCGCCGACCGAGCGGACAAGCCGGCCCGGACCCGGCGGCTGACAGGCGGCCGCAGCAGCTCCAGGGCCCTGGGCGGGCGAACGAACTGGTACTCGGAGACCTCCTCGGGCTGAACGGTG
>JASHUE010000479.1:0-4925 GCA_030040195.1 Streptosporangiaceae bacterium
ACCGCGCGCGAGTACCCGGTCGACACCGGGTCGATGAACACCAGGTCGCTGTGGCGCAGCAGGGTCTGCGCGTTATCGGCGAGGCCGTAGGGCGGTGGCAGCAGGTCGCCTGCGTCGCCCATGAGGACCCGGCGCGGGCCGAGCAGGCCCAGGTGGAGCCAGACGCTAGATGAGCCTGGCCCGCCGTTGAAGGCGAACGTGACCGGCCGGGAGCCGGGCTCGGCGTCGTCAGCCGTGTAGGCGACGAGGAAGACCTCGGCCTTCGCCTGCTGGCCATCGAACTTGTCGTCAGTGTGGCCTTCCAGGCGCAGCACCATCCGGCCGGCGGTGACGGTGTAGGACAGCTCGGTTCCGTCAATCGTGATCGAGTGCTGAGTCGTGACGAGGTCGTCGGTCGGCTCAGCTTCCTTGGGCTCGGCGGTCTTCGGCTCTGCTGTCTTGGCCTGGGCGTCGGCCGCGCTGTCAGACTCGGTTGCTGGCTGGTGGTCCTCGGGCGTCTGCGTCATGCCAGCAGACTAGTGTGATTTGTTCCGGTTATCTGACCCGGGATACTCAGCCGCGGGGATCCCGCCTTCACCGGGGGCGGCCTGCCGGTAGCTGCGGCGCTATCCGGACGTCAGCAAGATCTTCGGGGAACTAGGGGTGCACCAGCTAGGCCGTGACCAGCTCAGACGGTTCGGCTATGACATCAACGAGAGCGCCGTTGCGCATGACGGTGATCGCCAGCGGCTGCCCTATCGCCTCGGTGAACATCAGTTTCTGCAGATCCTGACCCCTAGTCACCGGGGACCCGCCGGCCGTCAGCAGCAGATCGCCTGGCCGCAGGCCGGCCCGCGCCGCCGGGCTCCCCGCCATGACCTCGGACACCCGCAGCCCGCTGGACCGCCCGAACCTCTCGCGGTACTTGGCCGGCAGCGGGGTCGGCACGCTGGTGATGCCGAGGTAGGCGCGCCGGACCCGGCCATCACGCATCAGCGCCCCGATGATCTTGCGGGTGGTCGCGTTGATGGGGACCGCCAGGCCCAGGCCGACGCCCGCCACGGCGGTGTTGATGCCGACAACACGGGCTCGTGAGTCGGCCAGCGCCCCGCCGGAGTTACCGGGGTTCAGCGCGGCATCGGTCTGGATGACGTCCTCGACCAGCCGGGCCAGCGCGCCCGACCCGGTCGGCAGGGAACGGCCGAGCGCGCTGACCACGCCCGCCGTGACCGAGCCGGTCAGGCCGAGCGGGCTGCCGACAGCGACGACCAGCTGGCCCACCACCAGGTCGTCGGCCTCACCGAGAACGGCCGGGTCGGGCGTCGCGATGTCGGCCCGCACGACGGCCAGATCCGACAGCGGATCGGCGCCGACGACCCGGAACGCGGCGCTCGTGCCGTCGGCCAGCAGGGCCGTGCCGCGGTCGGCCCGGCCGACGACGTGCGCGTTGGTCAGCAGGAAGCCATCGGGTGTGTAGATGACGGCCGAGCCGAGGCCCTCGCCCCGGTAGCGGTCGCCCTGGTGCGGCACCCGCAGGCTCGCGACCTTAGGGGTCAGCGCGGCCGCGACCCCGGCAACGATCTGCGAGTACGCGTCGAGCGGTGTATCAGATGTCATGATGCCGTTCTCTCTACCGGGATTACAAGATTACAGTCAAGCCTCCGGAAAGTCATGCCGGGGCTGCAACCGGATCGCGGCATGGAGCGGTCTCCAAACGCCACGGATCGGGACAACAGACGGAGGCAGGTTCGTGCACGGTGAATGGGGCAAAGCCCGAAAAGCCGGATTAATCCCTGACGGGACGTGCGCGGTGACACGGGCACCGTGTACCGAGGTCAGGTCCGGATGGCAAATTCGGGCACCGACTCGGTGACCGCGTTCCCGTCGAGTTAGCGCGTCCTCACGCGTTCGCCGGCACCCGGGTGGCCGCGGCTATCAGCCCGCTGAACAAGCTGAGATCATCGTCGGCCTCCGGGTGCCACTGCACCGCGAGCAGGAACGGTGACCCCTCGTTCCCGGCCTCGGGCTCGGCCGCCTCGATGACCCCGTCGTCGGTCCAGGCGGTCGCGATCAGGCCCGTGCCGAGCTTGTCCGCGGCCTGGTGATGGTGAGTCGGCACGGCCAGCTCGGTCCGGCCCAGCACCCGGGCCAGCCGTGAGCCGGGCGCGACGCTCACCTCGTGGCTGCCGTGTCCGGAGACGACCGGGGAGTGCGCGTCGCTGCTGACCACGTCAGGCAGGTGCTGGTGCAGGGTGCCGCCGAGCGCGACGTTGAGGACCTGCAGGCCCCGGCAGATGGCAAGCAGCGGCAGGCCGCGCGCGAGCGCTCCGTCGCACAGGGCAAACTCTGCCTCATCCCGCGCCGCGTTGGCCGGATCGGTCGCCGGGTCCCTGACAGCGCCGTACCTGGCCGGGTCGACGTCACCGCCACCGGACAGGATCAGACCGTCGAGCCGGTCAAGGACGTCGCCGGTCCCAGGCACCGGCGGCAGCAGGACCGGCAGCCCGCCAGCCTGCGCGACCGCCTCGGCATACCGCCGCGGCAGCAGATTCACCTGCACGCGTTCCCAGCTACCCCAGCTGGCCGGCTGGGCGTAGCAGCTGATACCGATGAGCGGGCTGATGCTGGGCACGGCTCCAGGTTACAGAGGAGTCACGTATGCACCGGAGATTCCCCCGTCGACGATGAACGACGACGCGGTGATGAACGAGGAGTCGTCGCTGGCCAGGAACGCGACCGCGGCGGCAATCTCCTCGGGCTCGCCGAACCGGCCCATCGGCACGTGGACCAGCCTCCTGGCGGCGCGCTCGGGGTCAGCGGCGAACAGTTCCTGCAGCATTGGCGTGTTGATCGGTCCGGGGCACAGCGCGTTCACGCGGATGCCGTCGCGGGCGAACTGGACGCCAAGCTCCCGGCTCATCGCCAGCACGCCGCCCTTAGACGCGGTGTAGGAGATCTGCGATGTGGCCGCGCCGAGGATGGCCACGAACGATGCGGTGTTGATGATCGACCCCTTGCCGGCCGCCCGCATGTGCGGCAGGACGTACTTGCAGCACAGGTACACCGACGTCAGGTTGATCTCCTGGACCCGCTGCCACGCGTCGAGCCCGGTGGTGAGGATCGAGTCGTCCTCGGGCGGTGAGATGCCGGCATTGTTGAACGCGACGTCGATCCGGCCGAAGCGCTCGGCCACGCCGTCGAACAGCGCCTTGACCTGGTCCTCGTCGGCGACGTCGGCGGCCACGAACACCCCGTCGACCTCGGCCGCGACGGCCTTGCCCGCGGCGTCGTCGATGTCGACCGCCACGATGTTCGCGCCCTCGGCCGCCATGCGGCGAGCACTGGCCAGCCCGATGCCGCTGCCTGCTCCGGTCACTACCACGACCCGATCCTGCAGACGCCGCATATGCGCTTCCCTCCCGGTCATGTCACTCCTGGGTGGCGATGAAAACGTTCTTGGTCTCGGTGAACGCATCCAGCGCATCCGGGCCGAGCTCGCGGCCGAGGCCTGACTGCTTGAAGCCGCCGAACGGAGTCCAGTACCTAACCGACGAGTGCGAGTTCACCGACAGGTTGCCGGTCTCCACGCCGCGCGCGACCCGGATAGCACGGCCGACATTACTGGTCCATATCGACCCGGATAGCCCATAGGGGGTGTCGTTGGCCAGCGCGATCGCCTCCGCCTCGCTGGCGAACGGGGTCACGGTCACGACCGGCCCGAAGATTTCCTCGGTGTAGGCGCGGTCATCGGTTGCTACCGGCGCGAGCACGGTCGGCGGGTACCAGAAGCCCGGGCCTGCCGGCGCGCTGCCGCGGAACGCTACCGGGGCGCCGTCGGGCACGTAGCTGGCCACGTGCTCGCGGTGCGCGGCCGAGATCAGGGGGCCCATCTCGGTGCCCGGTGTGGCCGGGTCGCCGACCCGCACGCCCTTGACGGCCGGCTCAAGCAGCTCCATGAACCGGTCAAGCACGCTGGCCTCGACCAGGATCCGTGACCGTGCGCAGCAGTCCTGGCCGGCGTTATCGAACACCGCATACGGGGCCGTCGCCGCTGCCTTCTCGATGTCGGCGTCGGCGAACACGATGTTGGCGCTCTTGCCGCCGAGTTCGAGCGTGAGACGCTTCACGTGCCGGGCGCAGCCGGTCATGATCTGCTGGCCGACCTCGGTCGACCCGGTGAACACGATCTTCCGCACCGCCGGATGATCCACCAGGCGCTGGCCGACGACACTGCCCTTGCCCGCCAGCACCTGCAGCACGTGCTCGGGCAGGCCGGCCGCCAGGGCGAGCTCGCCGATCCTGATCGCGGTCAGCGGGGTTACCTCGGCCGGCTTGGCGATCACCGTGTTCCCGGCCGCGAGGGCCGGGGCCATGCCCCAGGACAGGATCGGCATCGGGAAGTTCCAGGGGACAATGAGCCCGACCACGCCGAGCGGCTCGGCGAACGTGACGTCCAGCCCGCCCGCCACCGGGATCTGCTTGCCGATCAGCCGCTCGGGCGCCGCGGCGTAGTACATCAGCACGTCGCGGACCTGGCCGGCCTCCCAGGTCGCCGCCCCGACCGGATGACCAGAGCCTGCCACCTCCAGCGCGGCCAGCTCGTCGATGTGCGCGTCGACCTCGGCCGCGAAGCTGCGCAGGAGCCGGGCCCGGTCGCCGGGCGCGACCTCGCGCCAGCCCTGCTGCGCGGCCGCGGCCCGTACGATCGCTTCGTCGGTCTCCGCCGCGCTTGCCTGGGCAACGGCGGTAACCGGCTGCTCCGTCGCAGGGTTGATCACCGTGTAGTGGCTCATGTGCGGGTTCTCCTTGGCGGTCTCGGGGCTGGATGGGTGACCCGCTCAGCCGTCGGGGCGCCTTGAGGTGCCGCCCTCCCTCGCCGCATTACCCGCTCCTCAGTCCGGGCGGCACCGTGCCCCTCCGGCTCGTGAATCACAGCCGCTCGAAGC
>JASHUE010000480.1:0-8734 GCA_030040195.1 Streptosporangiaceae bacterium
CCGTTTATGGCGTCGCCGGGTACCTGCCAAGCTGCCTGGACTCGATCCTGACCCAGCCGGGTGCGGACGATATCGAGGTCATTGCCGTCGATGACGCGTCGCCCGATGGCTGCGGGAAGATCCTCGATGACCGGGCCGCCGCCGACCCCCGCCTGAAGGTTCTGCACCTGGACCGCAACGCCGGTCAGGGCAACGCCCGCAACCTGGCGCTGCAGGACGCCGTCGGCGACTACGTCTGGTTCGTGGATGCCGACGACCTCGTGGCCGACGGCGCGTTCCTTGCCATTAATAAGGCCTTGGCCGGAGCCAAGCCGGACGTGCTGCTGATCGACTGGGTCAGCCGCTATCCGGGCGGCCGGACGGAGCCGAACGTGAACAGCGCGCTGCTGGCCAAGGTCCCGTCAGACGGGTGCACGCTGGCCGAGCAGCCGAAGCTGATCAACCTGACCATGACCTCGTGGAGCAAGCTGTTCCGCCGGGACTTCCTGCTCGGCCTCGGCGTGAGCTTCGCGGCCGGCATCCATGAGGACATCCGGGTGACCTGCGCGGCGATGATGTCCGCGGACGTGATCTGCGCGGTCGACCAGGTCTGCTATCGGTACCGCCGGCGCCGCCTGGGCCAGGCGATGGGCACGACCAGCCACGGCCAGTGGGCCGTGTTCGACGCCTACGAGCAGGTGTTCGGGATGCTGGCGAGCCGCGCCGAGGCCGGCCAGCCGGTCACCGACGTTGTCGAGGCGGCGATCTTCGAGCGCGCTATCTGGCACTACTCAACGGTGCTGGAGACCACCGGGATCGGAATCGGCCGTATCGGGCTGCCAGGGCTGGTCCCGAGGGCGGAGCGGAAGCAGTTCTTCGCGCGGATGTACGCCGACTTCCGCCGGTACCGACCGGACAGCTATCACCATCCCGACGGCCCGCGCGGAGCCAAACTCAGGCTGATAGAGCGCGGTGCGTACTGGACCTACTCGGTGCTCGAGCCGCTGAACCAGACTCGCGTGGCGGTGCGGAAGGCGGGGCGGCGCCTGCGCCACTAGACCGGCAGGCTCTCGACCGGCACAATGGCCTCGCTACTGACCGGTCCTTTCCGTGCAAATGGGGATTTCTTCAGCATGTTCGCCTGCTGCCACCGTCTCGCCCTGGCAACCGGGGTGCTGCTCCTGTCTGTCGCCGTCATTGCCGGAGTGGCCGGATGTGCGAACCACCGGTCGGACCAGGCTGGCGGTGCCGCCTCGGTCACGGCCGGGGAGCCGGGCTGGGCGCGCGCCCTGGGCAGCGGGGTCGTGATTACTGCCCCGGCCGCCACGGCCGCTGGCCACAGCAGCCCCGGTGCCGCGCTGCAGGGCGAGGTAGACGCGATCAACTCCGGCAAGCTCGCCGATACCTGCCTGTACTTTCCTCCGGCCAGCCAGGCCACCTGCCGGTCGGCGTTCGGTAGCACGTCGGCCAGCGAGGGAGTATCGGTTTCTGTCCGCCACTTTGCCCTCGGCTACGTGGCCGTTCGCGGCGACGAGGCCCTTGTCGGGTCTACGGGCAAGTACTGCGCCGCAGCGCAGACACCCGAATGCACGTCGAACGCCAACCCGGCTGCGCTCTTCGCACGCGGCAAGTCCTTCGCCGTGCTCTGGAAGGAGGCCATCGTGGAAGACAGCAGCGGCGCGACGAACGACTACTCGCTGGCGCCGTGCGTCCGGGTCAGCGGCCGCTGGTACGTCTACAGCCCGCCCAGCGGGCCCTGACCGTCGCCGTCGTTATCAGTCCCAGCGCTGGGCGTTGCTGTCGTCGAGTGAGCCGGCGGGTGCGGCCACGACGCAGAACACCAGCCCGGCCGGGTCACGCAGCACCCACCAGGAGTCGAACTGGCGGACTCGCTCGGCACCGATCGCCTCGAGCCTGGCCACCTCGGCGGTCACGTCATCGGTGTGAATATCCACATGCACGTGAGCCGGCCCGTCGTCGAGGCGCTGCACGAGCAGGGCCATGTGCCCGCCCGGCAGCCTGGCGCCGTGATATTCCGGGTGCTTCTCGAGCTGTTTCAGCGGCCGGCCGGTCGCAGCCTGCCAGAACGCGACTTCGGCGTTGTCCTGATCCGCCGGGACGTCCATCACGATCATCGAGAGCCTGCTGTAATGGGCCACCGGCCTAACCTATCCGGACTGTCCGAAGGCCTCGCTACCGTCGTGGCATGGACTGGAAGATCGAAGTTGTATTCCTCGGCGTCACCGACGTGGACCGGGCCAAGGCGTTCTATGTCGACCAGGTCGGCTTTCGCGCCGACCATGACGTGCAGGTGAACGAGAACCTGCGGTTTGTGCAGCTGACGCCGCCCGGGTCCGCGTGCTCGGTCGCATTCGGCCAGGGCATCACCGACATGGAGCCGGGCTCGCAGCGCGGGGTGATGATCGTGATTGCCGACGTGAAGGCGGCCAGGGATCAGCTGCGGGCCCGCGGGGTCGAGGCATCGGAGATCGACGTGCAGCCGTGGGGGTCGTTCGTCAGGTTCAGCGACCCGGACGGCAACACCTGGGCGCTGCAGCAGTTGCCGTCACGCCCCGAAGGCTGAACGCGTCGGCCTTGATCCGGAGGCGGTGGTCGCGCCGGCTGGAGGTTTCGGCGCGGCCACCGCCGCCTAGCCCGGTGTGTTTGCGGCTGGGTGTGCTTGCGGCTGGCAGTGTTCGCAGCTCAGTGGGCGTGCGCGAACTGCTCGCTCTCGGTCGAGCCGGCCAGTGCGGTCGTCGAGGCGCCCGGGTTGATCGCCGAGGTGACCTGATCGAAGTATCCGGTGCCGACCTCGCGCTGGTGCCGGGTGGCTGTATAGCCGTCGGCCTCGGCGGCGAACTCGGCGTCCTGGAGCTCCACGTAGGCGGACATGCCGCGCTCGGCGTAACCGCGGGCCAGGGTGAACATGGACTCGTTCAGCGCGTGGAAGCCGGCCAGCGTGATGAACTGGAACTTGTACCCCATCGCGGCCAGCTCGCGCTGGAACTTCGCGATCGTATCCTCGTCGAGGTGTGCGCGCCAGTTGAAAGACGGCGAGCAGTTGTAGGCCAGCATCTGGTCGGGATAGACATCCTTGATGGCCTCGGCGAACGTGCGCGCGACCTCGAGGTCCGGCGTCGAGGTCTCCATCCAGAGCAGCTCGGAGTAGGGCGCGTAGGCCAGGCCGCGGGCGATGCAGGCCTCGAGGCCGTTCCGCACCCGGTAGAAGCCCTCGGCCGTGCGCTCGCCGGTCACGAAGCGCCGGTCCCGCTCGTCGATGTCGCTGGTAATCAGCGTGGCCGCCTGCGCGTCGGTCCTGGCGACGATCAGGCTGGGCACGCCGCAGACGTCCGCCGCCAGGCGGGCGGCGCTGAGCGTCTTGATGTGCTGGCCCGTCGGGATCAGCACCTTGCCGCCGAGGTGACCGCACTTCTTCTCGGACGCCAGCTGGTCTTCCCAGTGGACTCCGGCGGCGCCGGCGGCGATCATCGCCTTCATCAGCTCGAAAGCATTCAGGACCCCGCCGAAACCGGCCTCGGCGTCCGCGACGATCGGTGCCAGCCAGTACGGTGCGCCCTGGTTCTGGGACTCGGCCCAGGTGATCTCGTCGGCGCGCAGCAGCGCATTGTTGATGCGCCGCACGACCTGGGGCACCGAGTTCGCCGGGTACAGGCTCTGGTCCGGGTAGGTCTGGGCGGCGAGGTTCGCGTCGGCGGCGACCTGCCAGCCGGAGAGGTAGATGGCCCGCAGGCCCGCCTTGACCTGCTGCACGGCCTGGTTGCCGGTCAGTGCGCCGAGCGCGTTCACGTAGCCGGGCTGCTGCAGCATGGACCAGAGCCGCTCGGCACCGAGCCGTGCCAGCGTGTGCTCCTCCTGGACCGAGCCGCGTAGCTTGACCACGTCAGCTGCGCTGTACGTGCGCTCGATGCCGGCCCAGCGCGGGTCCGTCGCCCAAGCGCGGTCGAGCGTCGCGGCCTGGCTCTCGAGCGTGCCGCCGACCGGGTGGCCGTTAGCGCGGGCGGTGCCGTTTCCGCTATGTCCGTTTTGGTTGGTGCTGCTCAGCGTGCCCTCGAGGCGACGATCGTTCATGATCAGGACCCTCCAGCCTGTCGTCCCCTGGCCAATACTCCGAGGGTGCCCGGCCGACCGCACCGAAAGCCAGCAAAATCGCACCGAAGTTCATCCACTGTTCTGTAAAAATGAAGAAATACAAATCTTCGCCAATGAAGAATAGTCATCCTTGCCAGAAGACCGCCTCAATCTGAGTGTATTTGGTCAGCGAGCCAGGCCCGTGGAGCGCTCGCTGGTGAGCTCGGGCGGCCGGTCGCGCGGGCTGGCCGCCTGCCGCCGCGGCGAACGCGCGCGCCAGACGGTGTAGATTGTCCCGCGTTAGGTAGCTAACGCCGTCTGCTGGCGTCGGCCTGCTCGGTGGCGGGCTCCCCGGAACGGCTCCCAACCGAGCCGTGTGATTGAAGGCATGCTGCTTGTCCTGCGCTGCGGTCGGTGACGGAGTGTATTCCGCGGGGTTGAGAGAGTTCCAGCTCTCGATCCGCGGCCTGACATGCGCGGCCCGCGCTGCCCGCGTCCAGAGCAATCTCGGTGAGATTCAGGGCGTCGCCGCATCGGCCGTCGCCCCGGTGCCTGGCGATCTTCGCGTCGTGCCGGAGCCCGCCAGCCTGGCCAGGGACGCTCGCAGAGTCATCCGGCGTAACCTGGCCTGGGCGTTCGGCCACGACGTCGCGGCCATAAACCCTGGCCGCGGTCGGGCTTCCGAACCCGCTGATAGCCGGGGCGGCGATGGCAGCATCGTCCGCGCTGGGGGTCGCCAACAGCGTGCGGCTGCGCCGGTTCGGCGAGGCAGCGCCGCAGGCCGTGCTCGCCTGCAGCCAGCCGGAAGTCCGGGCGGCTCGTCCGGGCCATCGCCGACGCAGTCAGATGAGGAGACGGTCTCGTGCCTGGAATGAACTCCGGCATCAACGTCAGCGACCCGACCGTGGTCGCCGCGTTCCGCAGCGCGCTGCTGCACCAGGGCCTGATCGCGCTGCTGATCTTCGTGGTCCTCGGGCTGGCATGGCTGAGCCTGCGCGAGTTTCTTCCGGCCGCTTGGCGCTCCGCGAAGACAGTGCCGGACCCGGCCCCCGCCCCGGTGCTCGCCGAGCCCTCGTGGCGCCAGGTGCTGCGAGTGGGATTCGGCATCATCTGGATTTTCGATGGCATCTTGCAGGCCCAGCCGAAGATGGCGGTCGGGCTGCCGTCCCAGGTGATCGAGCCGGTCGCGGCAACGTCGCCGCACTGGGTGCAAGAGCTGGTGAACTGGGCCGGCACTTCCTGGTCGTATCACCCGATGCAGGCCGGCGCCGCGGCTGTGTGGATTCAGATCGGGATCGGGATCTGGCTGCTCACCGCGCCGCGCGGACCACTCTCGCGGCTGGCGGGGCTGGTTACCGTCGGCTGGGGCCTGGTGGTGTGGGTGTTCGGCGAGTCGTTCGGCGGGATCTTCGCGCCCGGCCTGACCTGGCTGTTCGGCGCGCCGGGGGCGGCGCTGCTCTACGCCGTCGCCGGGGCGCTGATCGCGCTGCCCGAGTCGGCCTGGCGCTCCCGGTTGCCAAGCCGCCTTCTGCTGCCGGGAGTGGGCGTATTCCTCATTGGGATGGCGGTTCTGCAGGCCTGGCCGGGGCGTGGATTCTGGCAGGGTACGGCTCACGGGAAGCCCGGCACGCTCGCGTCCATGACTGCCTCTATGGCGCCGACTCCGCAGCCTCACCTGCTGTCATCATGGATTACCGCGTTCACCGGGTTCGACGAAGCCCATGGCTTCGCGGTGAACCTGTTCGCTGTGATCGCGCTGGCGATAGTCGGAGTGACATTCCTCAGCGGCCGGCCACGGCTGATCCGGCCGGTTCTCATCGCGTTCGTGGTGCTGTCCCTCGCGGACTGGGTGCTGATCGAGGATTTCGGATTCTTCGGCGGGCTGGGTACCGACCCCAACAGCATGATCCCGTTCATCCTCTTCGCGACTGCCGGTTACCTCGCGCTGGTTGCAGCGCCAGAGCCAGCCGCGGAGCCAGCCGCAGCGGCGGCGACGGCTCCGGCCGGTCTGGCCGGCTGGCGCAGCCGGCTGCGCGCCGCGCTGGCTCCTGGCGCGCTGGCCTCGGCCCGTCTCGACTCGGTTGCGGCCGTCGGCGCGATCGGCGTGATCATCCTCGGTGCGGTGCCGATGGCCGCGGCCCAGGCCAGCCCCGTCGCCGACACGATCCTGGCCCAGTCTGTCGACGGGTCGAACGCGCCGCTGGACTTCGCCGCCCCTGCCTTCCAACTCACCGACCAGCATGGCCGCCAGGTCTCGCTGGCCAGCCTCCACGGCAAGGTGGTGCTGCTCACGTTCCTGGACCCGGTGTGCACCAGCGACTGCCCGCTGATAGCGCAGGAGTTCAAGCAAGCGGGTCAGCTGCTGAAGGCAGACACGCAGCGGGTGGAGCTGGTGGCGATCGTCGCCAACCCCGTGGATTATCAGCTTGGCTATACCCAGGCGTTCGACCAGCAGGAAGGCCTGACGGGCGTGCGGAACTGGCTCTACCTCACCGGTAGCCTGAGCGCGCTGCAGCGGGTGTGGCGCGACTACGGCATCGTGGCGGACGTCGAGCCCGCCGGGGCCATGGTCGGGCATACGGAGGCCACCTTCGCCATCGACCAGAACGGCGACGTCCGCTATGAGATGGGCTTCGATCCCGGTCCAGGAACAGCGGCCACGGTGTCGTCGTTCGCGGCCGAGCTCCGTGACACCGCGCAGCAGCTGCTGAGTTCGTCATGACCAGGCCGGTGGCGGTCGGCGTGACCTGCGCAGCGGTGGGGGCGGCCGTTCTGGCAGGCGGCTGCGGTAGCGTCGCGCGACAGCAGCAGGGTTACTCCAGCCGCGTCGTTCCCGCGATCTCGATGCAGACATCTCTCGGCAGCGCCGCGGGCACCTGGGCCACGCTGGTCATGGGCGGGTCTGCCGCCCAGTACAACAATTTCTGGCAGCTGTTCGTCCGTCCCGCCGGGACCAGCACCTGGAAGCTGGTAACCCCGCCTGGCACCGCTGATAACGGCGGCCTGGTGCTCGCAGTGGGCTCGGGCCCGACAGCGATTGGCGCGTTCCGGCCGAGCCAGCTGCTCACCTTCACCCCGCTCATCCAGACCAGTGACGGCGGGCACGCATGGTCTGCGCTGAGCCCGCTGGACGCGGCGCTCGCCAGCACGCCCGCCGCCCTGGCGGTTGAGCCGGGTAGCAGCGGCCACCTGCTCGCCCTCACCTCCAGCAGCACGGCCGAGCAAACCAGTCCCGCTGCCGCGAAATGGACAGCGCTCGCCACCGTGCGAACTCTCGCCGCCACGCCGGCCGGGCGGCAGTGCGGACTCCGCGCCCTCTCCGCCGCAGGCTACCTGCCATCGGGGGTACCGCTCCTGGCCGGCGAATGCTCCCATCCGGGAATCGCGGGCATCTTCGCCGATCACGGCGGGAGCTGGCAGGCTGCCGGGCCGGCTGTGCCGCCCAGCCTGGCCGGCCAGGACGTCACAGTCCTCCGCCTCCTCACTGCGGGTAACGAGACGGTCGCGCTCCTCCAAGCAGGCAACGGGCACGACGCAAGCCTGTTCGCCGCCTGGTCAGGTCCGGCCGCCGGCCAGTGGACCATCTCGCCCGCGCTCGGAGTTCGCGGCGCGGCGCTCACGTCCGCATCGTTCGGCCCGGCCGGATCCGTCGCGGCCATCACCGGCGGAACCGCTGCAGTGATCACCCGTTCCGCCAGGTCCTGGCAATACCTGCCAGCCCTCCCGCCAGGCACGGCCACAGTAGCGCTGGGCACCGCTGGCCCGGCCGATGCCCTCGCCGTCCACGGCAGCAGGTTGACGGTCTGGCAGCTCGCGACCGGCGGCCAGGGATGGACGCGGGTGCAGGTGGTTAACGTCCCGATCGAGTACGGATCCTCCGACTGAGCCTCGGGCGCGGCCGGAGGCGCGTGCCGGTCCTGACCGGGCCAGAAACCGGCCCTGCACACGAACCGCGTCAGCTATGTCTGCCCGGTAGTGGCCCCTCAGGACCTGTCGGCCAGGTGGTATCCGGCTTCTTCGACAGCGGCGCGCAGCGCGGTGTTATCCGGCAGCGGGTCGCCGACGACAAGAACAGCACCCGTCGCGACGTCGACATCCACCTGCGCGATGCCGGCCAGCTTGCTGATCTCGGCGCGGACGGCGCCGGCACAGTGGTCGCAGGTCATTCCGGTCACTTTGAGGGAACGGGTTTCCACGGTTGTGAATGGTACCTTCCGACCGGTCAGGCGCGGCCGTCGAGAGGTGATCATTCTCCGGTCGGGCGGGTCGACGAGCTAGCCCTCACGTGCCCGGATTACATTCGGATCATGTTCCGACCAGCGCATGGGGGCACGGCTGGAGTGGCCGGTAACATTCCGTCATGGCTGCAGTATGGTCGGCAGTCGGCGAGGTGAGCCGGTGGGTCGTGAGGCGAAGCTTGCAGGGTTCATGATCCTGCTGGCCGTGATCTTTGTTTGTGCGGTAGCGGTCGGATCTCATCTGGGTCCCGTGGGTACCAGCCGCTCGCAAGTCAGTTATCCGGGTACGGGCTCGACGAGCGGTGGCATGAACATGGGCCAGTCCTCCAGTGATGGGCACTCGCCAGCCGCACCGCACGGGGCCAACGGCCGGTGAGCGGTACCTACGCTCCGCCCGACGGGCGATTCGGCATCGAGCTGGTTATCGG
>JASHUE010000481.1:0-2538 GCA_030040195.1 Streptosporangiaceae bacterium
CGATCCCGATGCTGTGCGCCATCGCCGCGGGCCAGCACGCGTAGGCGAGCCAGTGCAGCGCCCGCCACGTCCGCCGGCCGATGTGGCGGCGCAGCAGGCTGGTGGCGACCAGCGCGAGCATGAGGTCAGACGCGACCGCGCCGATGCCGATCCACAGCCGGTCACCGGGGTAGACAAACGGGATGACCGCCGCCGCGACGCCAATCCGGGCATACGAGGCGACCACCGCGGTGAGGATATGCAGGGCGAGGAAGGCGAGCGCGAGCAGCGAGACGTACCGATGCAGGCTAAGGCTGGCAAACCGCGGCAGCCCAGGCAGGCGGACCCGGCGATTGACCAGGACGCCGAGCACGGCCACCGCCGTGAGCAGCACCAGGGCGATCACGCCCGTCGCCGAGATGACGGTGCCCGTCGTTGGCATCACGAGCCGCCTGAACTGTCTGGAGTGCCGCCGCGCGGGACCTGCAGGCCCCTGCATCTCGATCGTAAGCTCAGGTCTGATGCGTACCGCTACCTCCATCGAGGTCTCCCGCAACCCTCGCCAGACATTCGAGTTCGCCCTCGAGGCAGAGAAGCTCGGGCTTGACGTCTGCTGGGTGGCCGAGGCCTGGGGCTCAGACGCCCCTTCTGTACTCGGTTATCTCGCCGCCCGCACCAGCCGGATCCAGCTCGGGTCGGGCATCATCCAGCTAGGCACGCGCAGCCCGGTGGCCATCGCGCAGGCCGCGCTGACCCTCGCCGAGTTGTCGGGGGGCCGGTTCCTGCTCGGACTTGGCGTATCCGGTCCGCAGGTGATCGAGGGGCTGCACGGAGTGCCTTTTGACCGGCCCCTGACCCGGATGCGTGAGAGCATCCAGGTCATCCGGCAGGCCTTCGCCGGGGAGAAGATCAGCTTCGCTGGCTCCACCATCCAGATACCACTGCCAGGGTCAGCGCGTCCGATGCGGCTGTCGATGCCACCCAACAGCGACATCCCGCTTTACCTCGCCGCGCTGTCACCACGGATGCTGGAACTCACCGGGGAGACCGCCGACGGTTGGCTGGGCACCAGCTTCGTGCCGGAAGGCGCCGATGCCTACTTCCGCCATCTTGACGCCGGCCTGACCGCGACGGGCCGGACCAGGGCCGACCTCGACATCTGCCAGGGCGCCGAGGTGGCCATCTTCGACGACGAAGAGGAAATGCGCGCGCACGTCGCAGGCCGCAAGAAAGAACTGGCCTTCAGCATCGGCGGCATGGGTAGCGCCGAAGCCAACTTCTACAACGCCGCGTATGGCCGGCAGGGCTGGTCACACGTCACCGGCGAGATCTTGCGGCGCTGGCAGGCCGGCGACCGCGACGGTGCCGCCGCCCTGGTCACCGACGAGATGGTGCTGGCGACGACGCTGATCGGCACGACGGGCATGGTCGCAGACCGGCTGCGCGCCTGGCGCGACGCGGGAGTCGACACCGTCAGGCTTTATCCAGCAGGCCAGACGCTGGCCGATCGCCTGACCACCCTCGGTCAGGCGATGGACCTGGTCGCCAGCCTTGGCTGACGGGCTCCCCTTAGCCGAAGCCGGTCAGGTTCACGTGGTAGATCGTCGCCTGGTAGGTGCCGGCGTTGTCCGGTGGCAGGCGCGTGAACCAGATCAGCAAGTAGCGTGCTGCCACCGGGTGGCCCGGAGCCAGCGTGATGGTGCCGCCTGTATCCGCTGACCTGGTCACCGGCACCAGATCGGCCAGGACCGGCTGGTTCCCCGCCCGCAACACCAGTGCGCCGCCCGCCGCCGACCCGAGGTCGATCCTGGCCTGCGTGACGGTAACGGCCTGGCCCATGTCGAGCAGCAGGCCCGTCCCCGACTGCAGGTTGCCGAAGTTGGCTGTCGTGTACCAGTTCGTGTGCCAGCCGCCATCCTGGCCGCTGAGCGCCAGCGAGGCCTGCTGCGGATTGTCGCCCTGCCCGGTCCCGCCGGGACCGAACGCGGCCACGCTAACCGGTCGCAACGGGCGGGCCGGCGGACTCGCCACCCGCACCGAAGGGGCATGCGACCGCCGGGCCGTCGACGCGCGAGGCCGGCGAGGAGCGGGGCGCGACACCGCGGGATGCCTGCCCCCCGACGTGACATGACCGGACGCGAGCAACGACCCGGAGGCGAGAGCATAGATCAGGATGATGAGGCCCGCCAGCACGATCACGGCTGCACCGATCATCACGCTCCACCGCCGGTCTGTGGTGCGCAGGCGGCCCATCCGGTCGTAAACGTCCGCGGTGGCGCGCCGCGCCCACGGTACTGCCCGCCGAACTGCCTGCTCCCCGGACCGACGTGCCGGCGGGATGGTCCGTCGGTACGCATCGGCGCCGGCCTCGCGAACGCGCGGAACCGACTGGCGGTACGCATCGGCTCCGGCCCGGCGCACGTTCTCCGCCGACTGTCGCAGCCGGTCGGTGGCGATCCCCAGCAGCGGCTGGCCATTGACCTCCTGGGGCTCGGAACGCTGCCACAGCGCCGGCCTTGGGCCCGCTTCCGGCATCCCTCCTGCCGCCGGCTCCTCGCC
>JASHUE010000482.1:0-9876 GCA_030040195.1 Streptosporangiaceae bacterium
TACCGACCCCATGCACAGCACCGCCGCGACGGCCAGCCGCCCCCAGTCCAGCCGAGTGCCGGCGAAGAAGGCAACCAGCAACACTGCCGGCAGGCAGGGTCCGCAGCGCACCATCGAGCCGATCAGGTACTCGTTGCCCACCGCGCCGACCGCCAAGACCGCTGCCGCCGCAAGCGGCGCGCGGCGCTCCCAGGCCACGGGCGCGGTCATGACCACAACGGCGATCGCCGCGGCTGCGCCCGCGTGATCGGTGGAGCCAGGGAAAGTGCCGGTCACCAGGGTGATCGCCCAGGCGGTCAGGAGCACCGCGAGCGTGATGTCGCCCCAGCCGATGTCACGTGCCTTGCCGACTGGCCGCCACAGCCAGCTCACTGCGCTCGTCCCGGTCACGGAAGCTCCCCTCCATTACTCCGCGCGACGGGTCTCATTGTGAACCAGGCCGACCCGCCGCTGCTAGCCTGCGCCTGATGCCAGCACGCTAGGGGAGGACGCGAGCCGCACGCGTCCGCCTGATGGCCGGCTTGCCGGCCAGGGCATCCCTCCGCGGACGGAGGTCGTCGCCAGCTCCGGCGGTTTACGATGAGCCACCGGCCGATCCGCGAGAGGGCGAGGCAGCCATACCGTGACGAGCCCCATCCGCCAGCCAGCGGCTGGCAGCGCACCGCCCGTCGCCGCCCGCGACCGCGTCATCTCCGTGCTGATCGCCGATGATCAGCGGCTGGTGCGGGCCGGGTTTCGCGTCATCCTGGCGGGCGAGCCGGACATCACCGTCGTCGGCGAGGCGGCCGACGGCGTGGAAGCGGTCGAACTGGCCCGTGCGCTGGCCCCCGATGTCGTGCTGATGGACATCCGCATGCCGAACATGGACGGTCTTGCGGCGGCGCGGCAGATACTCACCGGCCGCGGCTGCCGGGTGCTGATCCTGACGACATTCGACGCGGACGAGTACGTCTACGAGACACTGCGAATGGGCGCCAGCGGCTTCCTGCTCAAGGACGCGCCGCCCGATCAGCTGATCGGAGCGGTGCGGTGCGTCGCCGCCGGGAATGCGCTCATCGACCCGTCGATCACCCGGCGGCTCATCGGCCGGTTCGCGCACGCCGTGCGGCCATCTGCCCTCCAGCCGCCGCAGCTTAAAGACCTGACCGCGCGGGAACTTGACGTGCTGCGGCTGGTGGCCAAGGGCCTGGCGAACGCCGAGATCGCCGCCGAACTCGTCGTCGAGGAGAGCACGGTCAAGACGCACGTGAGCCGGATCCTGCTCAAGCTCGGCCTGAGGGACCGGGTTCAGGCGGTGGTGATCGCCTACGAGACGGGCTTCGTCCGGCCTGAGGACCAGGCCTAGCCGGGCGTACTACGTTTCCCTCCTTGCCAGCCGGTACATCGCGAACCAGACCGCGGCCGCGCTCGCTGCGGCGGTCACAGCCAGCGCCGGGACGAAGTGCGTCAGGTGCTCGCTGCCGACCAGTTCGACGGGGGCATTCACCAGCGCGCTCGGTAGCCAGTTGTCAATGGCATGGATCGAGCCCGCGATCGGGATCAGGATCAAGATGGCCAGCGCGATCCCGATGGTGCCGATTGCGCTGCGGGCAAGCGACGCCGCGAGCGCGGTGACGGCGAACCGGGGGAGCACGAGCCTCTTCATGCTGCTGACCCGGGTGCGCAGGAACGTGGAGATGCCTGGCCGCGTGTCGAACGTCAGGGCTCCGGCCGCGACCGCGACGACGACGATCAGCCCGACGAGCGTGATCTCGCTGACGTAGCTGTTCAGCCCGTCGGCAGGCGACGCTAGCGGCAGCGAGATCCGGGTGCCGTGACTCAGGCGGCCGACGATGTCACGCAGATACCGAGTGATGATCGGCTCGATCAGGCCGATGAAGAGGAATATGGCCGCCAGTGCGATCGCCCGCGGCGTCCGGGTCAGCCGCAGCCACTCCAGCCGCCACAGGCTCATGTGCCTCGCCGGTCGCCGAAGCCGCGACAGCGTTCCTGCCGTCACTTCGCTGCCCGCTTGCGTGCGCCGGTGAGGGCGAGGAACGCCGACTCAAGGTCAGCGTCGGCCGGCTCGAAGGACACCAGTCGCGCCCCGCAGCCGGCTACGACCGCCGGGACACCGCGCTCGCCCGCCTCGATGTCCGTGGCCTCGATCCTGATCACGCCGGGCTCGGCCAGCTCCACGCTGGTCGCCCAGGGCTGAGCGGCAGCGGCGGGGCGGCCGCCGTGGTCAGGCCGACTGCCAGCAGGTCGCTCGTCATCGGCACTCCCCGTCCGGCTGCGTGCGCGGTCCGGCCGCCCGCGTCATCCGGAAGCGTGCTCGGTCCGCGGCAGGCGGCGCGCCCCACTGCCGGCCGACCCAGCCGGTGATGAGATCAAGGACCTCGGCGCTCACCGGCTGCCTGGCCGCGCGCCGGTACCCGCGTGGTCCCAGCGAGTCCGGATCGGGCCGGAGCATGTGGCTGAGATCGCCGACGACGTGACCTTCGAACGGCCCGCGGACCAGTTCCCCGATCGTCTCGACGTCGGCGGGCGGCACCTGCAGATCCTCCCCGCCGGTGATCGCGAGCACCGGCACGGTGATGCGGGAGAGTGCCGGCTTCGGATCCCAGGCCGCGAAGTCGCGGACCCAGCGCGCGCCGACGCGCGCGCCCTGAAGGCGGACGACATCCTTGGTCGATGCCAGGATCTTGTCCAGGTTCTTGCGCTGGAGCCGGATGGCGTCGGTGCGCATGAGCCGCAGGACGAGCCTGGCCCAACCCGGCAGTTTGGCCGCCAGCTTTTCGGACTGCCAGGCCATGACCTCGGCACCGGTTCGCGCCGGGCCAGACAGCAGCGCAGCTCCGGCAACCTCACCGTCGGCGGCAAGCAGCGCGGCATAGTACGTCCCCTCGCTGTGCCCGACGGCCAGCAGCGGCAGTCCGGCTGTCCTGGCCGCGAGCCAGCCGAGGCCGGCCTGGACGTCGGCCAGCCGCTGCGCCATCCCGGTGGTCAGGAAATCCCCGTCGCTGGCACCGACGCCGCGCTTGTCAAAGCGGAGCGTCGACACCCGTGCTGCCACGAGCGCATCGGAGATCTCCCTGGTGATGCCGCCCCGCAGCATCTGATGCAGAGGCAGGTGCACGTCGGAGTCCCTGTCGGTCTTGCCGGAGCCCTGAATGAGCAGTGCGGCCGCCACGGGCTGCGCGGCCTCCGCGTAAGTGCCCGCGAGCGTGCAGCCGCCGCTGTCGAAGGTCACGTCCTGGGTGCTCATGGGTCGGGCCTCTCTTCGGCAGCGGGTGTCTCGTCGGCGGGCATCAGCACGGACGCGATCATGCGGCGCTTGCGGCCGCTTCTCGGCCCGTTCGCGCGCCGGGGCAGCAGCGCCGTGTAGATCTCGCGCATCATTTCGGCGTACTCGGCGTCATCGACCCAGACGGCGTCTATCGCGAAGGCGACGCCGTCGCGGGCCAGGTCGATGTCACCGCGCGCCAGGTACCGGTCAAAGGCGGCCAGCAGGCCGGCCGTGAACGCCATGAACATCTGCCGGTGGTCCTCGGCGGTCATCTTGGCGATCTCGTCCAGCTGGACCCTGGCCGCGGCGATCCGGAGTACGTACGTCCGCTCAACCGCGCCCCGCACTCGGCGCTCTGCTACCACCCGGAGAACGTCGGCCTCGACCAGGCGGGCCACGTGCCGGTAGAGGCTGGCCGGCGGGATGTCGGCCAGCTCCGCGCTCAGCTGCGAGGTTGTCAGCGCGCGGTCACCGAGGAACGCCTGGAGTACGCGCAGGCGCACCGGGTGGAGCAGCAAGTCGGCGGAACCGGCCACGGGGAGCAGCCTACGTTATCAATCTCAGTACTGACAACATTCTCGAGATTGAGAATGAAAGAAACTGTGTGTCCGAACCGTGTCGACAACGTAGAGCGGGTGATACGCCGCGGTGCTACAGCAGGCCGTCCTGAATCGTAGGAACTTCATTGCGGAAGACGTGCCCCGCTCCGGCGAACTCGTACACGCCAGCCTCGCCACCGACATGCCGAGCGAATTGCACAGGCGACAGGCCCTCGATGTAATCGCTAACAGGCCCTCCGAACACGAGCCACGTCGGCCCGATGACAAGCAGGCTTCTGCCCGCGATGACACGACCCGGCAGTGACGAGGAATCGTACTGGTCGGCCGCGAAATCATTCCTGTCCAACGAGCTCTTGAACGTCAATACAAGGAAACCCACGCCGTCCGCCTCGCATGTCCCGGTCTGGCTGGCGCTTCCCTCGGCGCTGGACCGAGGGGACAGTTCGACGGAGCTGCAGCCGGCCCGCTGCGCCAGAGCTTGAACTGATAGCTGCGGGACGTGGTCATAGGGTCCTGGGTTAGCCGGAATAGCTGACGAGCTGACGATATACGGGCCAAAGGCGTTTTCGAACGCCTGCGGGCTCCCGCCGAAGTGAGCTATCGTCGCCTGGCTGAAGAGAGCACCGATGCTGTTATTCCCCGGGCATATCGAACGTGACGCAAAGAACGTCCAGGCAGACCCCCGATGGAAGCCCAGGTAGTGGACGATGCAGCGCTCAGAGGGAACCCATACCTCGACGTGCGCAAGGTCGGATGAGCAGTCGACCGTCAGCACCTGCGCGGAAGCTGTCAGGCCCTGGGTACGAAGGGCGTGGAGGGCCAGGTTCGCCGCGCACCCGTCGGGGTTGGTCGCATCAGCGCGATAGTGCAGCAGCCGGTCCTGCATGGCCCAGTCGTACTCATACAGGTCGCTGTAGTCGCTCAGCGGCAGCGAGGCGGTGGTCTCGAACGGCCTGCCGTTGTCGGTTATCGTCACCGTGCCCGTCTTACCGTCAATGACTACGGTCGCCTCGATCACCCACTGTACAGAGCTGCCGGCCGATATGGTCGCGCCAACTTTGAACGGGAAGACCTCGCCATCGCTGAGGTGAACGACAGAGCCGTTCGCGAAAAACGACGGACCTGGCGGACTTCCGAACGACTTCGGCGGCCCGAGGGCAACGGGTGCCGACTGATTCAAGTTGAAGTTGATCGGCAGCGCCTCCTCGATTCCCGCGCTCTGGCAGAACACGAAGGCCCCGCCCAGGGGAGCGCCCCTTCGGATGATGTGCACATGCATTCCGGTGATGGTCACGCCGCTGCTGGTGTTCCCCTGGACCAGAATCGTCAGCGTACTGCCGTAGTCGTCGGCACCGCCCGCCTGCACCGCGGCGGCATGCAACGCAGCGCAGCCGCCGATGTCATTCACCAGCGGACTAAGCCGTTGCGGGTCGGGCACGGTAACCTCCCAGCCCGGCCCGACAATCTGGCTCACGTGCTCCAATATCGGATTCGGCGGAAGGGTGACGGCGACGGCGTCCTTGAGAGCAGAATAGAGACTGGGAACGACGATACCGATTACGGCGGTAACAACTGCACCAATGGTGAACTTCGCCCAGTTAGGTAATTTCCTGGACTTCTTTGCGCTCGCGTCCTGGCTTGCAACGACTTCCGGATGTGTCCCGCTGTCATCCGATAATGCGTGATCAGGGTCATGAGCGGCGCTATCCGGGACCTTTTCGCTCACATCGGAAGTGTACGCCTCACAACTCAACGTGTGGAGATCTCGTAATTGGCCGCCGACGCGCCAGCCCGCGAAGAACACCTTCAGGTCATGCGCCGCGGCCAGCGCCGTATTAGGCCGGGGCCATCCCGCGGGTGCCTGCGGGCCCGGCCACGAACGACAGTTACCCGGCAGCAAAGCCAGCCCGAGAAAGCCCATCGTTCCCCCGCTTGACTGACTATCTGGGCGACGAGGGTTCCGGCTGATAGACTGATCATGAAGGGGAGTAGTCCCTCGTCGGCTGGCCGACAATCCCGGCGCGCGAGCGCCCGGCCACCGGGCCACGGTATGTGGTGGATGAGACCTTCGGCTGCAGAACGCATCCGGCCGAAGTGTCTCCCCCCGGAGTCCCGAGGCCGGCAGAACCGGACCGAGGGAAGCTCCCGTGCACTACGTCGCCGTGATCGCCATCGCGTTCGGGCTGACGTTCCTAGCCGAGCTACCGGACAAGACGATGTTCGCCTCGCTGGTGCTCGGTACCCGGTTCCGGCCTTCCTGGGTGTGGGTCGGCGTCGCCGCCGCCTTCGCCCTGCAGATGGGGATCGCGGTCACGGCCGGCCAATTGCTCACGCTGCTGCCGCACCGGATCGTCGACTTCGTCGTGGCAGGCCTCTTCCTCGCCGCCGCGGGGCTCCTGTTGTGGATGAGCGGCGGGCCGGCCGGCGAAGACAGGGCTGACGCGGCGAGGCAGGGCGGCCCGCAGGAGACCTTCCTGCGCGTGGCCGGTACCAGCTTCGCGGTCGTGTTCCTGGCGGAGTGGGGTGACATCACGCAGCTGACCGCCGCGAACCTGGCCGCCCGCTATAACCCGGTCCTGGTCTTCGCCGGTGCCACGCTGGGCTTGTGGGCCGTGGCGGCGCTGGCCGTCAGCATCGGCGCCAAGAGCCTGAGGTTGCTCCCGATGGCCTGGATCCAGCGAATCACCGCGGCGATCCTCCTCGCCCTCGGCCTGTACACGCTGATCACGGCGGCCGTGTGACCGCCGCCCCAGTCGGCCGTGTTTGCCCGGACGATGGTCCAGCCGGTACAATTGTGACGCTTGATGGGCACCTCGTTCGGTGAGGCGTCGACATGAACACAGGCCACTGATCCGACGACGTCGAGAGACGCCCAGGGTCAGGACAGGTCTCCCCGGCCTAAGGGGTGACCCGAAGTGGCTGCACCGGCTGCGCGGTAAATGCTCCAGGTGCTACGTCGTGTCGTGCCAAAGCTCTGACGAGTTGGGGTGTGTGCACCGGCTGACGGCCGGTGCCCGTTCTTCCCCGCGTGCGCACTGCGCTGGCACCCGCGCGTGCCATGACCGGAGGGAGGCGACACATGGAACCAAGTAGACCGGGCCATCAACGGCCCGCAATCCGTGCGTACTCGCTTTCTTCCGGCACGCGGTAACCACCCGCTCTGCGACCGTTCGCATTAGTCCTGCCTGCGCGCCCGCGCAAGGCGGCTGAATGCTGCGTGCCTCCCGAAACAGCCCGTAGCCGGGCGGGAGGGACTGACCATGACGTTGGCAATGGAGAACCGCGGCGCGGTACTGGAGCAGAACCGCGGCGCGGTGCTGGATTCCGAGCACGTCGGCGACATCCGCGGTGCGCTCGGCACGATTAGGCTCGACGACACCTCGCCCCGGCGGGGGATGTCCGCGGTCCTGAAGACGCTGCTCGCGATCGTCGGGCCCGGCCTCATCGTGATGTGCGGCGACAACGACGCGGGCGCGTTCGCCACCTACGGGCAGGCCGGGCAGAACTACGGCACCAGGCTGCTGTGGACCCTGCTGCTCCTGGTGCCCGTGCTGTACGTAAATCAGGAAATGGTGCTGCGCCTAGGCGCGGTGACGGGCGTAGGCCACGCCCGGCTGATCTTGGAGCGGTTCGGAAAGTTCTGGGGCGCATTCAGCGTCATCGACCTGTTCATCCTGAACGCGCTGACGATCGTGACCGAGTTCATTGGCATCACGCTGGCGGCCGGCTACCTCGGCCTGCCCAAGATCGCGTCCGTGGTGCTGGCGGCACTGGTGATCGTGAGCGCCGCCTTCACCGGCAGCTTCCGCCGGTTCGAGCGGGTCGCAGTCGCGTTCTGCGCCGGCAGCCTGCTGCTCATCCCGCTGTACTTCATGTCGCACCCTGGCCCGTCGCAGATGGGCCGCGACTTCGTCCTCCCGCAGCTGCCGGGCGGCAGCGGCCAGCTGGCCACGGTCATGCTGCTGGTCATCGGCATCGTCGGCACGACCGTCGCGCCCTGGCAGCTGTTCTTTCAGCAGAGCTACGTGATCGACAAGCGGATCACGCCGAGGTACATGCGGTACGAGAAGGCCGACCTGTGGATCGGCATCGCGATCGTGGTGATCGGCGGCGCAGCGATCATGGGCGCGACCACGGCCGCATTCGCGGGCGCGCATGCCTTCGGGCAGTTCACCAACGCGGCCGGGCTGGCAGCGGGCCTGCAGGCCCACGCGGGCCGCGTTGCCGGCGTGATCTTCGCGATCGCGCTGCTTGACGCCTCGGTTATCGGCGCGTTCGCGGTCTCGCTGTCGACGGCATACGCGATCGGGGACGTGTTCGGCCTGAAGCACTCGCTGCACCGGGGCGTCAAGGGCGCCAAGGGCTTCTACGCCGTGTACGGCGGACTGATCGGCGCCGCCGCTGCGATCGTGCTGCTGCCGGGTTCGCCGCTCGGGCTGCTGACCGAGGGAGTGCAGACGCTTGCCGGCGTGCTGCTGCCGTCCGCGTCGGTCTTCTTGCTGCTGCTCTGCAATGACCGTGAGGTGCTCGGCCCGTGGGTGAACGGCCGGAAGACCAACATGTTCACCGGGGCCGTGGTCGCGATCCTCATCTCGTTGTCGGTGATCCTGACCGCCTCGGTCCTGTTCCCGCAGATCGCCCCCCGGCAGATCATCGACATCATGGCCGTCTGCGGCGCCGTGTCGGTCCTGGCGGCAATCTGGGCACTGACCCGCCGGCTGCGCGCGCCCCAGGCCGCCAGGGCGGGGGCCGTCGACCGCAGCGGCCGGGACAGCTGGCGGATGCCGCCGCTCGCGCTGCTGCAGCGCCCGGTGATGTCGGCCGGCCGCAAGGTCGGCATGAGCGCGCTACGCCTGTACCTGGCGGTCGCGATGATCCTCGTCATCGTCAAGATCGTCCAGCTGGCGGTTGGGCACTAGATGCGCAACGGGCTGAGTGACCGGCTGCCGGGGCCCGGTCACTGAGCCCGCTCGTAGGCCGACAGGGTGACGGACACCGTCACCCACAGCGGTTCCGGCAGCGGCTCGATCCGGCAAGCCAGTTGCTCCTGGTCGATGTGATGAGCGCTCGGGCCCATGGACACCAGATCGCTCAGGTCCGCGTGGGTCAGCGGCTCCTGATAGCTAAGCGGCTCGGCCGCGACCCGATCCAGCCCGGCCAGGCTAGCCGCCAGCCGGTCGGCCTTGGCGGCGTCGACGCTGAGCATGCGCAGCAGCCCGGTCACCTCAGCCAGGTGCGAGGTCGTGGGCGTGACCACCAGGAAAGTCCCGCCGGGCGCGAGGACGCGGATCGTCTCGGCGGCATTGCGCGGCCCGAACACGCTCATGACGATCGCGGCGGAGCCGTCGGCCAGCGGAAACGGCCGCCGCACGTCGGCGCCGAGCGCCACGGAGCGAGGGTGGGCCGAGGCCGCCCGGCGCAGGGCCGCCTTGGACAAGTCCAGGCAGACGCCGACGCTGCCGGGCAGCGCCTCGAGCACAGCGGACAGGTAGTAGCCGGTACCGCCGGCCAGGTCGAGCACGAGGCCCTGCGCCGGGGGACCGGGGCCGGCGCTGACCGCGAGCGAGGTGAGGGCGGCGGCGATCCTCGCATAGTGGCCGCGGTCCAGGAACCGGGCGCGGGCGGCGACCATCGCAGACGTGTCGGCGTTCGCCGCCGGACGGGCGCCGACCGCGAGGTTGACATAGCCCTGCCTGGCGATGTCGAAACAGTGCCCGTGCTCGCAGCGAAGTTCCTGGCCCTGTTGCGCGAGCCGGCCCGCGCAGACCGGGCATCGCAGCGCGGCGAGCGCCGTGGCCAGCGCCGGTTGGCTGCTCACTGCGCGCTCCAGACATCGCCGTGACTCCGCTCCGTCATGCTAGCGACCGCAGGCCGGAGGCTCGCCCAGCCGGTCATGCATCGCCCCGCGGACGACGGCGACTTGCTCTGCTGACTTTGCGCCTTCTGGCACGATCACGGGCATGGCACGCATCCACGAGGTCGTCTTTGATTGCCGCCATCCCGCGTCGATCGCGCGTTTCTGGGCGGCGGCGCTCGCTAGGACTGGCC
>JASHUE010000050.1:0-4324 GCA_030040195.1 Streptosporangiaceae bacterium
TCATGAAGCACGCCAATCCGTGCGGCATCGCGCTCGGCGCGGACCTGGCCGAAGCCCACAGGAAGGCCAACGACTGCGACCCGGTGTCCGCGTTCGGCGGCGTGATCGCTGCGAACGGCGTCGTCACGGAGGCCATGGCCGAGCAGGTTGCGGCCGTCTTCACCGAGGTGATCATCGCCCCCGACTTCGAGCCCGCGGCCCTGGACATCCTGGCAACCAAGAAGAACCAGCGTCTGCTGCGGTGCCCGCCACCGGCCGGCGGTCCCGCGGTCGAGTGGCGCATGGTCAGCGGCGGTCTGCTCATGCAGACCGCCGACTCCGGTGTCGAGCCAGGCGACTTCGCCGTTTCCTGGGAGCTTAAGACCGGCGCGCCGGTGGAGGCTGAGGTCCTCGCGGACCTTGAGTTTGCCTGGCGCGCTTGCCGCAGCGTGAAGTCCAACGCGATCTTGCTGGCCACCGGCCAGGCCAGCGTCGGCATCGGCATGGGCCAGGTGAACCGGGTCGACTCGTGCCGGCTCGCGGTGGCCAGAGCAGGCGAGCGCGCGATCGGCTCGGTGGCCGCGAGCGATGCGTTCTTCCCGTTCGCCGATGGCTTGCAGATCCTGGCCGACGCCGGCGTGCGAGCCATTGCCGAGCCCGGAGGCTCGGTCCGCGACCAGGAGGTCATCGACGCGGCCCATGCCGCCGGGATCGCGCTGTACTTCACCGGCGTCCGGCACTTCTACCACTGACGCGGTTCGGCCGCTGGCGCCGCTGAGGCCTCCAGCACCCGCGAAGTGGCCAGGCGGCCGCCGCCGCCGCGCCTTTCGCCGCTTAGCCCGGGAACTGCGGGCTCGTCTGCTGCAGCACCCAGGCGTTGCCGTCGGGGTCGTCGAACGTCAGCCAGCGGCCCCACGGCGCTTCCTCGATCGCGTCCTCATGGAAGACGACCCCGCGTGCCTGCAGGCTGGTCGCGGTCGACTCGATATCGTCGCAGCCCAGGACGGTGCCGCGCTGCGAGCCAGGGGCCATGGTGTCGAACCAGGTCACGAGCGTGATGGCCGGACCGCCGCCGGGCGGTCGCAGCATGACCCAGCGCATGGTGCCCTCGCCGAACGTGGCGTCCATGTCGACGGAGAAGCCGAGCGTTTCCGAGTAGAACTTCCTGGACGCATCCTGGTCGCTGACCGGGACCGAGATGACCTCAATGCTGGTTAGTGCCATGGTTGTCTCCTTAGTGATCGGCTTGGTGGCGGCAGCGACGAACCACGCCCGACACCCGTCGCGGCCACCCGCGCTCTCTACCGGCGGGTAACATACACGCGGATGCCCAGCTACACCCCGGGTTCGGGTCGGCCCGGTCGTTTTGGCAGGCTTAACCTGCCGTCGGCCCCCCAGGCGGCCCGGCTGACAGGGTCGGCAGCCCTCAAGGCTGGCTGCGGCAGCGTTCTGCCCGTCAGGACGCCACACTGTTCGAAGCGGAGGTCGGCAGCACGTCATGAACATTGTCGTCTTGGTAAAGCAGGTGCCCGACACGTGGTCGGAACGCACCCTGCGGCTTGCGGACAACACCCTGGACCGCGACGCGGCCGACGGCGTTCCCAACGAGCTTGACGAGTACGCGATCGAGGAGGGCCTGCGCCTGGCCGAGGCCCTGGGCGGCGAGGTCACGATCGTGTCGATGGGCCCGGAAAAGGCGGCGGAGGTCATCCGCAAGGCCCTGTCCATGGGTGCCGACAAGGCGGTTCACATCAGTGATGACGCGCTGCGCGGGTCTGACGGCCTGGTGACCTCGGCCGTGCTGGCCGCCGTTCTCGGCCGTATCGGCTTCGACCTGGTCATCCTCGGCTCGGAGTCCACCGACGCCCGGATGGGCACGATGGCGGCGATGCTGGCCGAGCGGCTGGGCGTGCCGCAGATGTCGTTTGCCAGCAAGGTGGAGACCGACGGATCGAAGATCTCGATCCACCGCCAGGCCGACTACGGCTACGACACGGTCGAGGGGACGCTGCCGGCCGTCGTCAGCGTGGTCGAGAAGATCAACGAGCCCCGGTACCCGTCGTTCAAGGGCATCATGGCGGCGAAGAAGAAGCCGGTTGAGACGCTAACGCTCGCGGACCTCGGATTCGACCCCAGCCAGACCGGCCTGGCTGCCAGCGCCACCGAGGTAGTCAGCTTCGCCAAGCGCCCCCCGCGGGCGGCAGGCACGATCGTAACCGACGACGGAGATGGCGGCACCAAGGCGGCCGAGTTCCTCGCGGCCCGTAAGTTCATCTGAGCACCCCTAGGCTGATCGCGGAAGGCTTGCCCAACATGGCTGAGATCCTGGTACTCGCCGAGCACGACGGCGAGACGGTCAAGAAGGTCACGCTCGAGTTGCTGACGCTGGCACACGCGCACGGCGAGCCCTCTGTCGTGTGGACGGGCGAGGGTGCCGAAGGCGCCAAGGCGCGGCTGGCCGAGTTCGGCGCGGCCAGGGTCTACGTTGCCGACAGCCCGGACTACGCCGACTACGTCGTCGCCCCGAAGGCCGAACTGCTGGCGAAGCTGGTCGCGGACAAGGCCCCGGCCGCCGTCCTGGTCGCCGCGACCTCCGAGGGCCGCGAGGTCGCGGGCAGGCTCGCGGTCAAGACTGGCTCGGGAATTCTCACTGACGTCACTGGCCTCTCCGATGGCCTAGTTGGCGAGCAGTCGATCTTCGGTGGCGCGATCACCGTGCAGTCGAAGGTGCGGACCGGCACGCCGATCATCGCAGTCCGGCCGAACGCGGTATCGCCGGAACCCGCGCCGGGCGGTGCGGACATCGAGCCGGTCACCGCCGAGATCAGCGACACCGCCAAGACAGCGAGGGTGACGGGCCGGGTTGTCGCCGGGCGCGGCGAGCGCCCGGAGCTCACCGAGGCGTCCATCGTGGTCTCGGGCGGCCGTGGCCTGGGCTCGGGCGAGCACTTCGCACTGATCGAGCAGCTGGCGGACTCGCTCGGCGCGGCGGTGGGCGCCTCGCGCGCCGCCACCGACGCCGGCTGGTACCCCCATCAGTTCCAGGTGGGCCAGACCGGCAAGACCGTCTCCCCGCAGCTGTACATGGCGATCGGCATCTCCGGCGCCATCCAGCACCGGGCCGGGATGCAGACATCGAAGACGATCATGGTGGTGAACAAGGACCCAGAGGCACCGATCTTCGAGCTCGCCGACTTCGGGGTCGTCGGCGACCTATTCAAGGTGGTGCCGCAGCTCATCGAGGAGATTGACAAGCGTTCAGAGGCCTGAGCGGGAAGCCGAGCGAGCCGGAGGGGCGTGGTGCCGCCTGGACTGAGGAGCGGGTTTTGCGACGAGGGAAGGCGGCGCGCGAACGCGTCCCGACGGCTGAGCGGGAAGCACAGCGCCCCGACGGCTGAGCGGGAAACACGGCTACGCTGGACACGCCATGTCATATGCCGACGCAGGGGGGAACGCGCCGATGCTGGGAGATCATCCGGCACGGGGATCTCAGGTCTACCTTGATCATGCGGCGACGACCCCGATGCTGCCTGAGGTCCTCGCGGCGATGACCGAGGAACTAGCCCAGCTGGGCAACGCGTCGTCCCTGCATAACGCCGGACGCCGGGCCCGACGGGTGGTCGAGGAGTCCAGGGAGCTGATCGCCGAGGCTTACGGCGCCCGGCCCAGTGAGGTCGTTTTCACCAGCGGGGGGACAGAGGCGGACAACCTTGCGATCAAGGGCCTGTACTGGGCCAGGCGCGGCGCCGATCCGCTGCGGCGGCGCGTCCTCGCCAGCGCAACCGAGCATCACGCGGTGCTGGACAGCGTCCGCTGGCTGGCCGAGCACGAGGACGCTGACGCCGACTGGCTGCCGGTCGACGCCACCGGCCTGGTGCGCGCTCCGGCCCTGGCCGAGGCGGTCGAACGCGATCCGGCCAGCGTCGCCCTGATCAGCGTGATGTGGGCGAATAACGAGGTCGGCACCGTGCAGCCGATCACCGAACTGGCCCGGCTCGCTCAAGAGCACGGAATCCCGTTCCACAGCGACGCCGTCCAGGCCGCAGGCCAGCTGCCAGTCAGCCTCTCGGCGACCGGGGCGACCGCGCTCACCATCACGGCGCACAAGATCGGCGGTCCGGTCGGCGTCGGAGCGCTGCTGCTGGCTAAGGGCGTGGAGCCGGTCCCCGTCCTGCATGGCGGCGGCCAGGAGCGCGATGTCCGGTCGGGCACGCTCGATGTGCCCGCGATCCGGGCGTTCGCGGTGGCCGTCAAGCTGACCCGCGAGCGGAGCGCCGAGGAGGCCAAGCGGCAGTCGGCCTTGCGTGATGACCTGATCGCGCAGGTCAAGGCGGCGGTCCCGGAC
>JASHUE010000483.1:0-6797 GCA_030040195.1 Streptosporangiaceae bacterium
ACCTGGCCGCGCTGCGAGCGGCCGCGGCCGTCGTGGCCGCCAACGCGGAGCCGCCCGGTACCCGGCGCAGGCGACCGCAGAGCGTATGGGAACTGCTGCCGAAGGTTGAGCCGGCCCTGCGGGAGTGGGCGGCGTTCTTTGCCGCGAGCGCGGCCAAGCGCGCGGCGGCCGAGGCCGGGCTGCCGCGGGCGGTGTCGGCCAGGGAGGCTGACGAGTTGCTGAGGGACGCCGGCACCTTTGTCTCGCTGGCCGAAGGAGCCCTGGGCATCAGCGCAGGCCAGCAGCTGCTGCCGCTGCCTAACGCGGGCTGATCACGCGCGGCCATTCCCGATACGCGCACAAAGCCGACCCAGCATGATGGCGCTGGGTCGGCTTTTCGCGTCTGTCAGTAGGTGTCGATAGCGCCGCGCGCTTCGGAGTCCAGAATGCCCCAGCTGATCAGTTCCTCGGTGAGGTCGGCCGGGGTCTTGTCGTAGATGACTGCCAGGGACCTGAGGTCTTCTTGCCGGATGGACAGCACCCGGCCGTTGTAATCGCCGCGCTGGCTCTGAATCGTCGCAACGTAGCGGGAGAGCGGTCCGGCCTTGTCCTTGGGGAGCTGGGCCATCCGCTCGAGGTCGATGACAAGCTTCGGGGCGGGCGTCATGATCGTCGGCAACACGTCGCCGGGCAGCAGCTCAGAAACCGGCACGCCATAGAACTCGGCCAGCTCGGCGAGCTTCTGGACCGTCACGGACCGGTCGCCGCGCTCGTAAGAGCCAACGACGACGGCCTTCCACCGGCCGCGGGACTTCTCTTCCACGCCGTGAAGCGATAGTCCCTGCTGGGTGCGGATGGCGCGCAACCGCGCGCCGAGGGTCTTGGCGTAATCCGATGCCATAGTTACGGCCCCCTGGCCTGGTGATAGCTGAAAGTAACGGTTACGGACAGTGACGGTAGGCCCCGCAGAGCGCAAGGTCAAGCCGAATGGCAAAAAGCGGATGAACCAGCGCGCGTCACCGCAAGCCAGTGTAGTCAGGCCAGAGTGACCGCGCGGTCACGGAAACGCCGGTGCCGTCGGCGATCCAGCGCTGGCCGGCCTCGCGCGCGAGCTTGTTTGCCGAGCCGCGCAACCTGGCTAAATGATGGAGATTGTGACACATATCACCGATCGCTGAGCGTTGGACACCGCTCACATCCTGTGAGTTCTGCCGCCGAACGGCCTATCTCGGCATCTGCCGGAACACTGCCCAGGGCATGCCATTGCCGGGCCCGGGGCCCGCTGTTGCGGGTTCTGCGGCGGTCCGGCCGCCGGCACGCCGGCGAGGTCCGCCGGTCCGGTTGCGGCGGCTGGTACGGTTGAGCAGACAGACGTCCTTTAAGCCCCGTCCAGAGAGGCGGGAAAGGGGGTCCTTTTGATGCATGCGCTTCATGCCGGCGCTGGCCCGGACGTAAGGCCCGCCGCTACCGTGAGTCAGGCCAGATCAGCCCGCCTGCCAGACGGCAAGGTAGTGCTCGGACCGGAAGAGATCCGCCGCGCGCTCACGAGGGTGGCCCACGAGATCCTTGAGCGGACCGACGGCGCGGGTGACGTAATCCTGCTCGGGATACCGACCCGCGGGGTCCCGCTGGCCAAGCGGCTGGCAGCCGGGCTCACTCAGGTCGAGGGGCGGCCCGCGCCCGTGGGCTCGCTCGACATCACCATGTACCGGGACGACCTGCGGCTGCGGCCGACCAGGACGCTCGGCCACACCGACGTCCCGCCATCAGGGGTCGACGGCAAGATCGTGGTTCTGGTGGACGACGTCTTGTACTCGGGCAGGACCGTTCGGGCCGCCCTCGACGCCCTTAACGACCTAGGCCGCCCGCGAGCCGTGCAACTCGCGGTCCTCGTCGACCGAGGCCATCGCGAGCTGCCGATCAGGCCTGATTACGTGGGCAAGAACCTGCCGACATCGCAGCGCGAGATCGTCCAGGTCCTGGTCAGCGAGATCGACGGCCAGGATGCGGTGGTGCTCGGCCAGGGACCGGGCCCCGGCGATCCGGAGGCGAGCCAGTGATCCGCCACCTGATCTCAGCCGCGGACTTGAGCCGCGACGACGCGCTGCTGATCCTCGATACCGCCGAAGAGCTGGCTCAGGTCGCCGACCGGCCGATCAGGAAGCTGCCCACGCTGCGGGGGCGGACGGTGGTCAACCTCTTCTACGAAGACTCCACCAGGACCAGGATCTCGTTCGAGGCCGCCGCCAAGCGCCTGTCGGCTGATGTGATCAACTTCTCCGCCAAAGGCTCAAGCGTGGCCAAGGGAGAGAGCCTCAAGGACACGGCGCTGACTCTCGAGGCGATGGGCGCCGACGCCGTCGTCGTCAGGCACAGCGCCTCCGGCGCACCGCACCGGCTGACCCGCTGGGTTCGGGGGAGCGTGGTGAACGCGGGCGATGGCACCCACGAGCACCCCACCCAGGCACTGCTTGACGCCTTCACCATGCGCCGTCGGCTCGGCCGGGTGGACGGGCTGCGGGTCACGATCGTCGGCGACGTCCTGCACAGCCGCGTGGCACGGTCGAATGTGCTGCTGCTGCGCACCCTCGGCGCGGAGGTCACGCTCGTGGCTCCGCCCACCCTGCTGCCCGTGGCCGTGTCCAGCTGGCCCTGCGAGGTCGACTACGACCTGGACGCCGAGTTGCCGAAGAGCGACGTGGTGATGATGCTGCGCGTGCAGGCCGAGCGGATGAACGCCGCCTACTTCCCGACTGTTCGCGAGTACAGCCGCCGGTACGGCCTGGACGGTGACCGGATGGCGCTGCTGCCCGAGCACGCGATCGTCATGCACCCGGGTCCGATGAATCGCGGCGTCGAGATCGCCGCCGAGGTCGCCGACTCGGCCAGGTCGACGATCGTCGAGCAGGTGGCGAACGGCGTCAGCATCCGGATGGCGGTGCTTTACCTGCTGCTTGGCGGATCCGAGTCAGGAACCGACCGGATGGAGGCGGCCCAATGACCACCGGCAATGGCGAGGCCGCGCAAGCCTGGCTGATCAAAGGCGCGCAGCCGCTCGGCGGTCCGCCCACAGACCTGCTGCTGCAGGACGGGATCATCACGAATGCCGGTAAGGCGCTCAGCGCCCCCCGTGCTCAGCAACTCGATGCGGCAGGCCTGATCGCGCTGCCCGGGCTCGTCGACCTGCACACGCACCTGCGCGAGCCGGGCCGGGAGGACGCCGAGACCGTGCTGACCGGCACCGCGGCCGCCGCGCTCGGCGGCTTCACCGCGGTGCACGCGATGGCCAACACCGATCCGGTCGCCGACACGGCGGGCGTGGCCGAGCAGATCTGGCGGCTTGGCCGCCGGGCCGGCTACTGCGATGTACGGCCCGTCGGCGCGGTGACGGCCGGGCTGGACGGCGGCCGCCTGGCCGAGCTCGGCGCCATGGCCGATTCCGCCGCCAGGGTGCGCATCTTCTCCGACGATGGCCGGTGCGTGTCGGACGCTGTGCTGATGCGGCGCGCCCTGGAATACGTCAAGGCCTTCGACGGCGTCATCGCCCAGCATGCCCAGGAGCCGCGGCTCACCGACGGTGCCCAGGTTAACGAGGGCGAGGTCTCTGGCCGGCTCGGCCTGGCCGGCTGGCCGGCGGTGGCCGAGGAGGCGATCATCGCCAGGGACTGCTTGCTGGCCGCGCATGTGGACTCGGCCCTGCACGTCTGCCACGTCTCGACGGCTGGCTCGGTCGAGATCATCCGGTGGGCTAAGTCCAAGGGATGGCGCGTCACCGCCGAGGTCACGCCGCATCATCTGCTGCTCACCGATGAGCTGGCCGCCAGCTACGACCCGGTTTACAAGGTCAACCCGCCGCTGCGCACCGCGGCGGACGTGGCGGCGCTGCGGTCCGCGCTGGCCGACGGCACGATCGACTGCGTCGCCACCGACCACGCGCCCCACCCGCTGGAGGACAAGGAGAGCGAGTGGCAGGTGGCCGCCTTCGGCATGACCGGCCTGGAGACGGCCGTGCGGGTCGTGCACGAGGCCATGGTGTCGACCGGCCTGCTTGACTGGGCGGGCGTGGCTGACCGGATGTCCGCACGGCCTGCCGTCATCGGCCGGCTGGACGGGGTGGGTGCGCCGCTGCAGGGCCGCGCGCTCGTCGTCGGCTCGCCCGCCAATCTCGTCCTCTACGATCCGTCGGCACGGGATGTGGTCGATCCGGCTCAGCACGCCTCACGGAGTCGCAACAGCCCGTTCGCCGCGATGGAACTGCCCGGCCGCGTGCAGGCCACCTTCCTGCGCGGCGCCGCGACCGTCCTGGACGGGAAGCTGGCCCGGTGAGCCGATCACGAGCGGGCCGGCCTGCCATGCTGGTGCTGGAGGACGGGACCACGTTCCGCGGTACCTCGTTCGGCGCGGAGGCGGAGACCTTCGGCGAGATGGTCTTCAACACGGGAATGACTGGCTACCAGGAGACACTGACCGACCCGTCCTATTGCCGCCAGATCGTCGCGATGACAGCCCCGCACATCGGCAACACCGGCATCAACGATGAGGATTCCGAGTCCCGGCAGATCTGGGTGAGTGGTTACGTGGTCCGCGAGCCGGCCCGGGTGGCGTCCAGCTGGCGGTCGCAGCGCAGCCTGCAGGACGAGCTGGCCGGGCAGGGGGTGACCGGCATCGCGATCGCCGGCACCAGGCAGCTGACCAGGCATTTGCGCGCTCAGGGCGCCATGCGAGCCGGCATCAGCGCCGCCACCGATGATCCCGACGAGCTGCTGGAACGAGTCCTGGCCAGCCCGCCGATGACCGGCGCCGATCTCGCCAGCGAGGTGTCCACACCGCACGCTTATGTGGTCAGGCCGCCCGATGGCACGCCGGTGCGGTACCGAGTCGCCGCCGTGGACCTCGGCATCAAGTCCGCCACGCCGCGGTCGATGGCCGCGGTTGGATGTGAGGTGCACGTGCTGCCGGCCACGACCAGCGCGGACGAGATCCTGGCGGGCAGTCCCGACGGCGTGTTTTTTTCCAACGGGCCTGGCGATCCGGCCGCGGCGGGCTATGCGGTCCAGGCCATGCGGGGAGTGCTCGGCGAGCGGGTGCCCGTATTCGGCATCTGCCTGGGCAGTCAGATCCTCGGCCGCGCGCTTGGCCTTCGAACCTACAAGCTCAGGTTCGGGCACCGTGGCGTGAACCAGCCGGTCCAGGATGTGCGGACCGGGCGCGTGCAGATCACCAGCCACAATCACGGCTTCGCGGTCGCGATGCCCGGCGTGGACCCCCGCGCCGCTGACGGCCGTTCCGCAAGCAACGGTGCCGCAAACACCGGTGCCGCACGCACCGGTGCCGCACGCACCGATGCCGCAAACTCCGGTCCGGTCGGCCCGGAGGCCGGTATCGGCGGCGCTGCTCGGGCGGCCCTCGCGGCGGCGGGCGCGCGGTTTGACACGGTGTTCGGCCCGGCCGAGATCACCCACGTGAACCTTAACGACGGCGTCGTGGAAGGACTGAGACTGCTGGACGCGCCCGCGTTCAGCGTCCAGTACCACCCGGAGGCAGCGCCCGGACCGCACGACGCGTCGGGGCTGTTCACCGAGTTCTGCGAGCTGATGGAGCAGTTCCGATGAGCAAGGTGCATCGTGCCTAAGCGGCCCGACCTCAATTCGGTCCTGGTCATCGGCTCCGGGCCGATCGTCATCGGCCAGGCCTGCGAGTTCGACTACTCGGGAACCCAGGCGTGCCGGGTGCTGCGATCCGAAGGCATCCGGGTCAGCCTGCTCAACTCCAACCCGGCCACGATCATGACCGATCCGGAGTTCGCCGACGCCACTTACGTGGAGCCGATCACAACCGATGTCCTGGAGAAGGTGATCGCCAGGGAACGGCCGGACGCGATCCTGCCCACTCTCGGCGGCCAGACCGCGCTCAACGCCGCGGTCGCCTTGCACGAGGCAGGCACGCTGGCCAAGTACAACGTGGAGCTGATCGGGGCGGGCATCGACGCGATCCGGGCAGGCGAGGACCGGAGCAAGTTCAAGGACATCGTGACCGGCGTCGGCGCGCACGTGCCGGAGAGCCGCATCTGCCACGGCCTCGACGACTGCCACCGGGCCGCCGAGGAGCTCGGCTTCCCCGTAGTCGTGCGACCCTCGTTCACGCTGGGCGGCACCGGCTCGGGCATCGCGCGCAGCGCGGCAGACCTGGACCGGATCGCCGGCGCCGGCCTGGACGCCAGCCCGGTGACCGAGGTGCTGATCGAAGAGTCCGTGCTCGGCTGGAAGGAGTACGAGCTCGAGCTCATGCGCGACAAGCACGACAATGTCGTCGTCGTCTGCTCCATCGAGAACATCGACCCGATGGGCGTGCATACGGGCGACTCGGTGACGGTGGCCCCGGCCATGACGCTCACCGACCGCGAATATCAGCACATGCGGGACGTGGCCATCGCGACCGCGCGCGCGGTCGGGGTTGACACCGGAGGCTGCAACATCCAGTTCGCGGTACACCCGCAGACCGGCCGGATGGTCGTCATCGAGATGAACCCGCGAGTGTCCCGTTCCAGCGCGCTGGCGTCCAAGGCGACCGGCTTCCCGATCGCGAAGATAGCGGCGCGGCTGGCAATCGGCTACACGCTGGATGAGATCCGCAACGACATCACCGGCGAGACGCCGGCCAGCTTCGAGCCGTCGCTGGACTACGTAGTGGTCAAGGTGCCGCGGTTCGCGTTCGAGAAGTTCCCAGGCGCCGACCCGGTGCTGACCACGCACATGAAGTCGGTCGGCGAGGCGATGGCGATCGGCGGCACGTTCGCCGAGGCGCTGCAGAAGGCGCAG
>JASHUE010000484.1:0-2913 GCA_030040195.1 Streptosporangiaceae bacterium
TTCTCGCGGCCTACAAACTGATGACCAGCACCTACGCGGCGAGCTACTCCAACGCCGTCGTCCTCTTGACCGCGGGCATCGACGCGAGCGGTGACATGAAGCTCGCCAGCCTGCTCAGCCAGCTCAAGAGCCTGTATAACCCGGCCAGGAAGGTCTCGATCATCATCATTCAGTTCGGGCAGCTCGGCGACTTCACGGCAATGCGGGACATCGCCAACGCGACCGGCGGTGCCGCCTTCCAGATCACGAACCCCGATCAGATTGCCCAGGTCTTCATCGAGGCGCTCACGCAGCGGGTGTGCGACGAGGGCTGCACGGTTCCCTGATCGACGCCGGGCTCTCCGCGAGCGAACCGTGCCGCCAACGATGCCCGCCACGAACCGAGCCCGCGCGGACCGAAGCCCGCCGCCAACGATTCCCGGATGTTACAGAGTTTGGTTCGCTAAACGTGTGAACCTGATTCGGGGGTAGTGCGTCATCAATAATGAGGCCCGGCGAGAGCGGGGCGCCGGGCCTCACTCTAATCTTCCCGGCCCTTTCCGGCCGGATCCCTTTCAGCCAGCCGACGCGGTGTCGAGCGCGTGGTGGGCCCTTGCTATCAGCACCGGGACCGCCTGCCCCTGGTGGTCAAATCCCTCTCCCACGGTCAGGTTCTGCTGGAACCTGGCGTTGATCCCCTCAAGCACGACCGCCAGCTTGAAATACCCGAAGGCAATGTAGTACCCGATCCCGGCGATGTCCCGGCCCGTCAGGTCCGCGTACCTGGCAGCGAACTCGGCCCGGCTGAAAAATCCCGGCTGCGCCGTGATGCCCGCCCCCACGTTGATGTCCAGCCAGCTGCGATCATCGCTGGAATCCGCCCAGTACGACAATGTCAGGCCAAGGTCGGCGAGCGGATCCCCGAGCGTCGACATTTCCCAGTCGACGACGGCGGCGATCCTGGCTGGCTGCCCCAGTGTCACCAGCGTGTTGTCGAGGCGGAAATCACCATGCACGAGCGTCCCGTCCGCGGACTCGGGCAGCCCGGCTTCAAGCCTCTTGACCAGGTCTTCGTATTCGGGGATCTCCCTGGTCTTCGACAGCTCCCACTGCCGCTGCCAGCGAATCAGCTGGCGGGCCATGTACCCGTGTGGCCGACCGAAGTTGCCGAGCCCGACGGCCTCGATGTCCACGGCGTGAATGGTGGCCATCATCTCGGCCAGCAGCCCCGACAGCTGGCGCCCCTGCTCGGCGGTGATGCGGCTGCCGTCCTCGGTCGTGCGCAGGACGACGCCGTCCACGTACCTCATGAGGTAGAAGGGTGCGCCGATGACCCCTGGGTCCTGGCAGATGGCGATCGCATAGGGAACCGGCACCGCGCTGGTTCGCAGCGCGCTCAGGACCCGGTACTCACGGCCCATGTCGTGCGCCGTCGGCAGCACGTGCCCAAGCGGGGGCCTGCGCAGGACCAGTTGCCCGCCATCGAAGTCGAGCCGGTACGTCAGGTTTGACCGGCCGCCCGCGATGAGCTGCACGCTCCGCAGCTCGCCGAGGTCATCGAGCCCGGCGCCGGCCATCCACTTGACTAGCCTGAGCGGGTCCTCCACGCCCGGCACACCTGCGACTCGGTCGATTCCGCCGGGAACGCCGATGTCACCTGTCAACACGCACCTCATCCCGAAAACGCATGCGGCAATGATCCCTTATTGCTGCACGCCCGCACAGAGGGGTTCCAGATGATCTTTGTCTTCGGAGGGAACGAGGGGTACCCCCGCAGCCAGGTACCGTATCCGCATGACCGATCTGCCGCTATCGCCCACTCCCCGCACGACCTTGCACCGTCTCAGCGAGCGGGGCCGACTCGACCGCGCCGACCTTGACGCGGTCCTCGAAGCCGGCCTGATCTGCCACCTCGGCGTGATCATCGACGGCGGCCCGGTCGTGTTGCCCACAGGCTACGGCCGGATCGGCGAGAACCTCTACCTCCACGGTTCGTCGGCCAACCAGTCACTGCGGTCGGCCGACAGGCAGCAGATCTGCGTTACCGTGACCCTGCTGGACGGCCTCGTCTGCGCCCGCGCGGTGTTCCACCACTCGATGAACTACCGGAGCGCGGTGATCTTCGGCACCGCGAGGCTGGTCGATGATCCAGAGGAGAAGCTGGCCGCGCTCAAGGCGGTCACCAACCACCTGGTCCCCGGCCGCTGGGATCACGCACGCGCTCCGACCCGCAAGGAACTGGCCGCCACGGCCGTGCTGGCCCTGCCGCTCGAGGAGGCCTCGGTCAAGGTGCGGTCCGGCGGCCCGAAGGATGACCCGGAGGACTACGACTCCGACATCTGGGCGGGCGTCCTGCCATCGGCCCTGGCCTTCGGCCCGGCCGAGCCCGATCCTGCCCTCGGCGGTCGCGTCTCGATTCCTGACCACATCGCGGTCCTGGCGAGCCAGTTCCGCGGGGCGCCCGAGGCAGGTTCCGGCTGATCGTCCGGACTGCCCCGCCGCTGCCCTAGGCTGGGTAAATGACTGATCAGCTCGTCTGGATCGATTGCGAGATGACCGGGCTCAATCTCGCTAGTGATGCCCTGGTTGAGATCGCGTGCATCGTCACCGACGGCGAGCTCAACGCCCTCGATGAGGGCATCGACGTCGTGATCAAGCCGCCGGCTGAGGCCCTGGACGAGATGCCCGAGGTCGTCAGGGAGATGCACACGTCCTCCGGATTGCTGGCCGAACTCCCCAGCGGGCTGACGCTGGGGGAAGCCCAGGATCTGGTGCTGGCCTACGTGCGCCAGCACGTGCCCGAGTCACGCAGGGTACCGCTCTGCGGCAACTCGATCGCCACCGACCGAGCGTTCCTGGCCAGGGACATGCCCGAGCTCGACAATTTCCTGCATTACCGCATGATCGACGTGTCCAGCATCAAGGAGCTGGCCA
>JASHUE010000051.1:0-5488 GCA_030040195.1 Streptosporangiaceae bacterium
GGCGTAGGCGGTCGCGGTCCCGGTCCGGTCCGCGACCAGCGAGCCCGACGGGCGCGCGCGCATTTCGCCGAACCAGGGCTCGAACCCCTCGAACACATGGTGCGCGATGCCGGTGCCGCGGGTCTCGGTGAGGAACTGGGTACGGAACCCGATCAAACCCCTGGCCGGCACCGTGAAGTCCAGCCTGACCCAGCCGGTGCCGTGGTTGGACATGTTCTCCAACCGGCCCTTGCGCACCGCGAGGAGCGAAGTAACAGTGCCGAGGTACTCCTCGGGGCAGTCGACGGTCAGCCGCTCGACCGGCTCGTACAGCTTGCCGTCGATCTCCCTGGTCACCACCTGCGGCCGGCCGACCGTCAGTTCGTAGCCCTCGCGGCGCATCTGCTCGACCAGCACGGCCAGCGCGAGCTCACCCCGTCCCTGAACCTCCCAGGTGTCAGGGCGCTCGGTCGGATTGACCACCAGCGACACGTTGCCCACGAGTTCGCGGTCGAGCCGGTCCTTCACCATCCTGGCGGTCACCTTCGAGCCCTTGACCTGGCCGACCAGGGGCGAGGTGTTGACCCCGATCGTCATCGAGATCGCGGGCTCGTCGACGGTGATCAACGGCAGCGGGCGCGGGTCGTCGGCGTCGGCCAGCGTCTCACCGATCATGATGTCGGCGATCCCGGCCACGGCGACGATGTCGCCAGGGCCCGCCGATTGCGCTGGAACCCGGTCTAGCGCCTCGGTTCGCAGCAGCTCGGTGATCTTCACGCGTTCGATCGAGCCGTCCCGCCGGCACCACGCGACCTGCTGCCCCTTCCTGATCTCACCGCTGAACACCCGGCACAGCGCGATCCGGCCGAGGTAGGAAGAGGCATCGAGATTGGTGACGTGCGCGCGCAACGGCGCGGCCGGATCGTAGGTCGGGGCCGGGACAGTATCGCGCAGCACCTGGAACAGCGGCTCGAGGTCCGGCGAGTCGGGCAGCGAGCCGTTCTCGGGGCGGCTGAGCGAAGCCCGGCCGGCCCTCGCAGAGGCATACACGATCGGGAACTCGATCTGGTCCTCGGTCGCGTCCAGGTCCATGAAGAGCTCGTAGCACGCGTCCACGACCTCAGCGATCCGGGCGTCCGGCCGGTCGACCTTGTTGATCACGACGATGACCGGCAGCTTGGCCTGCAGCGTCTTGCGTAGCACGAACCTGGTCTGCGGCAGCGGGCCCTCGCTGGCGTCCACGAGCAGCAGGACGCCATCGACCATCGACAGACCCCGCTCAACCTCGCCGCCGAAGTCCGCGTGGCCCGGGGTGTCGATTATGTTGATCGTCAACCCGCCGTGCCGTACCGCGGTGTTCTTGGCCAGGATCGTGATGCCCTTCTCCCGCTCCAGGTCACCGGAGTCCAGCACGCGCTCGGCGACCTGGGCTCCGGCTCGGAACGCCCCGGATTGCCAGAGCATCGCATCGACAAGCGTCGTCTTCCCGTGGTCCACGTGCGCGACGATGGCCACATTACGCAGGTCGTCGCGCGTGGCGAGCTGGCCTGGGGTGGCTGACGCCACCGAGGACGCGGTGCTGGCAGGCATGCGAAAGGGCTCCGGGATAGCTTTGGAGAGCGCCGAGAATTACGGCTACCCATCTATTCTATTCGGTCTGGGCAAGCTCGCAGGCCGGCCCAAGCCGGGCGAGCTCCGCGCCTGGCAGGGCCCGGCGGAAGCCCGCTGGCGAGGAATCGTCCGCTTTACGGGGGAATGCCGCTAAGACCCTCGCGGCCGCGCGAGCCGTTCACGACCGACAGCCGGTCGCATGTCTCGGTCTGGGAGAAGCCCGGCGGCTGACTACGGCCCAGTGATCGCCAGGTTCTTGACGAACCGCACGCGATCGTGTCCCTCGCCGTCATAGCCGGACACGACCCTCTCGCCCGCGGCCTGCTTGTCACCACCCTCGATGTCAAAGCCCATCCGCTGGTGGAACCGCACCGAGCCCTGGTTCACCGGCGCTGTCACCGCGCGGACCAGGTTGCAGCCGCGCGCCTGGACGACGGCGAAGAAGTGCTCGTAGAGTTGCCGGCCGAGCCCGTGGCCACGCTCGCCGGGGTGCACGCCGACGAAGTGAATGTAGGCCTCACCTGGACGTGACTGCGAGATGAATCCGATGAGGAAACCAGCGAGATCTCCGTCGCGCTCCGCCGCGAAGCTGGTGTCGGTGAAGTGCTCGAAGAACAGGCGGGGGAGCATGTCGGCCATGTGGCGACCGTTCCACCACTGGTCGATGACCGAGATCACGGGCCGGTAGTCCGACGGTCGGACCTGGCGGATCTCCACGGTCACGCTGCGTGTCCCTTCGCTCCCGCCGGAGTAAGGCAGATCGCCGGCTCGGCCAGGGCACTGTAACGAGGCCGGATAGACCATGGCGAATCGACGTGGATCATAGGGAACCGAGGGAGGCCTGACCGGCGACAAGGAGTACATGGGAGTGCAAGACGGGCCGTTGGCCAGCGGGCGGGTCCCTGCGGCGCCTGACGAGCCCGATGACGCAGTGCTGCTGCGCCGGGTGGCGCGGGGCGATGAGGTCGCGCTCGCAACTCTCTACGACCGGCACGCCGGCTGGCTGACCGTACGGCTGACCCGTAGATGCGGCTCAGCCGACATAGTTGACCACGCGGTTCAGGATACGTTCCTGGCCCTGTGGCGGGAGGCCGGCACGTTCCGCGGCACCGGGGACGTTGCCGCCTTCGTCTGGGGCATCGGCATCCGGCGCCTGATCGACGCGATCCGCCGGGAGAACGGGCTGCGGTCCAGGCCCCCGTGGCGCGCTGCTGAACCGGATGTCGTGATCTCGGCGGAAGACCAGGTGCTGAACGCAATCGAGCACGGCCGCCTGGGCCAGGCCATGGCGGGCCTATCACCGGAACTGCGCGGCGCGATCGAGGCGACCGTGCTGGACGGCCTGACCTGCGCCGAGGCGGCGGTGCTGCTCGGCGTCGCGGAGGGCACGGTCAAGTCCCGCTGCCACCGCGCCCGGCAGGCGCTGCGGGCCGCGCTCTCCGATCCGCGGCTCGAAGCCGAGACGCCAGGAAGTCACCGACAAGTCTGGGGGACACCATGACCAGCGCGTACTCCGGCCAGCCCGGACCCGCGACCACACCCGGCGCGCATGCCGGGGCGAGCATGCTCGCCGACTACGCGGCCGGGACGGCCGACACGGTTACGGCGTGGTCGGTCGAGAGCCACCTGGCTGCCTGCGGGGGCTGCCGTCAGAGGCTCTCGACCTACGCCGAACCCGAACGCCTCGCCCGCAACCGCTCCGTGCTGCTAGTACGGGCCGCGCTGCCGGACGGCCGAGCCAGCCGCGTGCTGCGCCGGCGGGGTGTCCCCGACCACCTGCTGCGCCTGCTCGCGGCGACGCCGTCGCTGCGGCGGTCGTGGCTGCTGGCCGTCATCGGCGTCTTGGCCGTGGTCACGGTCGAGACCGTCCTGGCCGAGCAGGCAGGTCCTGGCGGGCCGCCGGGCCCGCGCGGGCTGATGCCGTTCCTGCTGGTCGCGCCGCTGCTCATACTCGCCAGCGTGGCGGTAGCATTCATGCCCGCGTTTGACCCAGCCCATCGACTGGCGGTCGCCGCTCCCTTCTCCGGGCTGACCTTGCTGCTGGCACGGGCGGTCTCCGCGCTCATCGCCGCGCTGATCCCGGTGATCTGCGCCGCCTTTGTCGTGCCAGGGCCGCCGTGGCTCCCGGCCGCGCTGCTCTTGCCGTCGCTGGCCCTCTGTGCGACCGCGCTCGCCGCAGCCACGGTCGTGGGGCCGGTCGCCGCCGCCCTAGGGTCGGGCATCCTCTGGGTGCTGCCGGTCGTGGCGCTCGCGGTGACTCACCTGCCCCTGGAGGTCGTGCAGTGGCATGCCCAGTACGCCTGCGCGGTTGCGCTCCTGGTTGCGTCCTTGGTGCTGTTCCTGCGTCATCACCGCTTCGAACTCGGATGGAACAGATGACTCTGGAAGTGCACACCGCCGCCGTTCAGGTCCGCGGCCTGTCTCGTCGGTACGGCTCGACCAGAGCACTGGACAACGTGGATCTCACGGTGGAGCGCGGAGTGACCGGCCTGCTCGGCCCCAACGGCGCAGGCAAGACCACGCTGCTGTCGATCCTGGCGACGGTCAGCGAGCCAGATTCGGGTGAGGTGTCCGTGTTCGGCCTCGACCCCCGCGATAAGGACGAGCGGGTGGCGATCCGGCGGCGGCTCGGCTACCTGCCGCAGGAACTCGGCTATCACCGGCACTTCACGGTGGCGGCGTTCCTGGACTACATCGCGATCCTCAAGGAGATCGTGGACCGCCGGCAGCGCGGCGAGGAGGTGGCCAGGGTGCTGGCCGCTACCGGCCTGGACAGCTATGCCCGCAAGCGGATACGCGCCTTGTCCGGCGGGATGAGGCAGCGGCTGGGGATCGCCCAGGCGCTGCTCGGGCGCCCCGACCTGCTGATCCTCGACGAGCCGACGGCCGGACTCGACCCTGAGCAGCGGTTGCGATTCCGGGAGCTGGTGTCGAACCTGCCAGGCGATCCGGTGATCATGCTCTCCACGCACCAGGCGGACGACGTGGCGGCGATTTGCCCGAACGTCATCGTGCTGCTGCAGGGTCAGGTTCGATTCGTCGGCACCCCGGCCGAGCTAGCCGACACCGCGACCGGGCACGTGTGGGCAGCTTCGGTGCGCTACACCGGAGCTCACCTGTCCTGGCGAGGCCCCGACAACCTCTGGCGTCACATCGGTGAGTGCCCGCCGGCCGGAGCGCAGATCGTCGCGCCGACGGTTGAGGATGGTTACTTGCTGCTCTCGCAGAGAGTGGCTGCCCCATGACAGCCGCAACACAGGCGCAGGCGGGCCGGTTCCGGATCGTAGTCGGACTGGCCAGGGCCGAGGGACTGCTCCTCGTCCGCAGCGCGCTGGTGCTCGCCGGGGTAGTGGGCGGCTGCGCCCTGGTGTGGGGGTTCAACCACACGTCGGCGGCCACATGGTGGGACGCCGTCTGGGAGATCGGCACCGGTCAGGTCATCGTCGCGATGGCCGTGCTGGTCGCGGCGCACCTGGCCGCCGGACGGGCTCGGCGGAACGGCCTGCAGGACCTGTTCGACAGCTTGCCGACTTCGGCCGGCTTGCGGACTGCCGGGCACCTGACCTCGCTGGCCGGGGCGTTGCCTGCCAGCCTGCTGCTGATCGGCGCGACCGTGCTCCTGGAATTCCGCGGTGCCGTCGGCACCCCCAGTGCCGCGGCCCTGGCCGGCGGCGTGCTGCTGGTGATCGCAGGCGGCGCGGCCGGCGTCGCCATCGGGACCCGGTTCCCGCATCCGCTGGCCGGGATGCTGGCGGCCCTTGGCTTGTTCATACTCTTCACGCAAGCGCCGAGGTTCTCCGGCGGGGTCATCTGGCTGTTCCCGTGGGCCCAGGTTGACGGGCTCCACTTCCTGCCAGGGCCGCTGGCCGGTTACCCGCCCGCAGCCGCCCACGCAGCA
>JASHUE010000052.1:0-3366 GCA_030040195.1 Streptosporangiaceae bacterium
GGCCGCCACCATCTCCCGGCCGCCGGCCGAGTTTCCGGTCGTCAGCAGCACGACCGGAATGTCGCGCTCGGCCGCGCGGGCTAGGACCGCTCGCAACGCGGACCCGTCCCTGATCGCCTCCAGTACCAGCGCCAGCACGCCGGTTTCCGGCAGGCCGAGCGCGTACTCAAGGTAGGCCGGCGTCCTGGTCACCAGCTCCTGACCCGAGGAGACCGCGAGCGTGAAGCCAAGATTCCGCCGGGCCCGCAGCAGGGCCGAGAACACCGAGCCCGAGTGCGTGACCAGGGCGACCGGCCCGTCCGGCACCGGGTCAGCCTCGGTGTACCCGATGGCCCGCACGCCACGGCTGACGTTGATGAAGCCCATGCAGCCTGCCCCGCACAGTGCCATACGGGCCGAGTTAGCGATGGTGGCGACTCGTTCCCGCCTTCCATGCGCGCTGCCGAAGACCACGGCCGATCGCACGCCCACCTCAGCCGCCAGCGAGAGCTGCTCTTCCAGCGCCGCGTCGGGCACGGCGAGCAGGGCCAGGTCCACTGCCTCCGGGAGGTCAGCTAGCGAGGGAAAGCAGGGGCGGCCGTCCAGCACGGCGTACTTCGGGTTGACGGGGTAAATCCGCGGCCGACTCGCGCTCTTGGCGGCCTCCTCAGCCATCCGCCGGCCGAACGTGCCGGGCCGAGGCGAGGCACCGACCAGCGCCACGCTGCGGGCCTCGAGCATCGCCAGCAGCGCGGTCTGGGTAGCGGCTAGTTCGGAGGGGAACGAAGGCGGAGCCGTGTCAGCCGAGCCCGACTGCGCGGTGGCATCGGCCGGCCGGGCGAGCCTCGTCGGCGGTTTCAGGGGGTCGCCCCCCTGGGCCAGCACGGTCGGGGGTTCCAGGGGGTCGCCCCCCTCGGCCAGCACCGCGAAGTTGGTCATGCGTGTCGTGTCCGCTTGGCCCGCTTCCTGTCCGCGATCGCGGCCTTGGCCGCTTGCCAGCCGGGAATGCCGCAGACGCCACCGCCCGCGTGCGTGGCCGAGCTGCCGTAATACAGGCCGTCCACGGGCGTGCGGTAGTCCGCGTAGCCGGGCGCGGGGCGCATATGGAACAGCTGCTCAAGCGACAGCTCGCCGTGGAAGATGTTCCCGCCGATCAGGCCGTACTCCTCCTCCATCTCGTAGGGCCCCACGATGTCGCGGTGCAGGATCGAGGACTTGAAGTTCGGCGCGAGCTCGTTGTAGCAATCGATCATGCGGTCGGCGTAGGCCTCGAGCTCCTCGGTGTGCGGTTCGGTGTTCCAGTCCTGCGGCACCCATTGGGTGAACAGCGACATGATGTGGTTGCCCTCGGGGCACAGCGTCTTGTCGAACGCGGTCGGGATGACGCCGTCGCTGAACGGGCGTACCGCGGCCTTGCCGTCCCTGGCGTCCTGGAAGGCGCGCTCGATGTATTCCATCGTCGGGGCCATCTCCACCGACCCGGTGTGGTGCTCCTGCAGCTCGACGCCGGGGTCGGCGGTGAAGTCCGGCAGCTCGGCCAGGGCTAGGTTGATCTTCACCACACCGCTGCGCGACTTCCACCGCTCAATGTCGGTCACGAAATCCGCGGGCAGGTGCTCCGGGCCGACTTGCTCCAGGAACGCCGTGCGCGGGTGCAGCGTGGACACCACGACCTTGGCCCGGAGCTCGTCGCCATTGGCCAGCGCGACGCCGACGGCCCTGCCGCCCTCGATCAAGATCTTCGCCACGGGCGAGTTCAGCCGGATTTCGGCGCCGTGACTACGCGCGGCCAGTTCGATGGCGTCCGAGACCGCGCCCATGCCGCCCTCCTGGAAGCCCCAGTTCCCGAGGTGGCCGTCGCCGACGTCGCCGATCGAGTGGTGGGCCATCACGTAGGCGGTACCGGGCTCGTAAGGTCCGGCCCAGGTTCCGATTACGCCGTTGACCGCCAGGGCACCCTTGACCTCCGGCGACTCGAACCAGTCGTCGAGCAGGTCGGCGATGCTCATGGTCATAAGCCTGGTCACGTCGGCAATGGTGCGGACGTCCAGGCCTCGGTGCCGCCAAGCCAGCTTCAGCGTGCCGGCCAGGTCGCGCGGCTTGCGGGAGCCGATCGCGGGCGGGACGGTCAGGAGCAGCGGGCCGAGCACGTCCGCCAGCCCAGCCAGCCAGGCATCCCACAGCGGCATCGCATCGGCGTCCTTCTTCGACCACTTTGACACCGACTCGTGGTTCTGCTTGGCGTCATCGGCGTAGAGCTTGATCGATCCGCCCTCGGGAAACGCCTGATAGTACGGCCCCATCGGATAGACCTTGTAGCCGTGCCTCGCCAGCTCCAGGTCATTGATGATCGTCGGCGGCAGCAGGCTCATCACATAGGACAGCCTGGTCACCCGGAATTCCGGCGCGTCCGGCCACGGCGCCTCGGTCGTCGCCGCCCCGCCAGTCTTGTGCCTGCCCTCCAGGACTACCGTCTTCGCCCCGGATCGGGCCAGGTAGGCCGCTGCAACTAGTCCGTTATGCCCGCCACCGACAATGATTGCGTCATATGTCGTAGCTGTCGCGGTCATTTCTTCGCCTTCCGTTTGTTGCGGTTCCATTCCCGCAATGCCTCGTGCGGCCTCTCCGTGCGGTCGGCTGACCGCAGACCCTCCACCTGGTCCGGCGTCGCCGTCCCGAGCGCCGCCAGGTCTGCGCCGGCGGCGTCCGCATGCATACCGCCGGCCTCCGTGGTGCGACGCCCGCGCCGGGCGCCGACCGCCGCCTAGGGCGGACCGTCGTGACCCGCCCCCGCGGATCCCTTGCGATCCGCGGCTCTCCCTTGCGATCCGCCGCTTTCCCTTGAGAACCGCCGCTCTCCCTTGAGAACCGCCGCTCTCAATGTTTGACTGAATGTTCAGTCTAGAAAAGTGATAGCGTGTCGGCAAGAGGGAAGCTGGCGCAAAGAAACGATCTGAACGCCCGGACAGGCGGCGGCAGACCAGGAATTATTGCCGTCATGAGAGGAACCGCCGCGATGACTGACCGCGCAGCTGACGGCACCGAGGTACTCGGGACCGCCGACCAGCGTCGTGCGCAGATGCTCCATGCGGCGCTCGTGGTCATTTCCGAGCGCGGCTACGCCGACACGCGAATCGCTGATGTGGCCGAGCACGCCGGCGTGAGCCCGGCGCTCGTCATTTACTACTTCAAGACCAAGGATCAACTCCTCACCGAGGCGATGCGGTACTACGAGGACTCGTGGTACGCGGCCGGCCAGCGCAGGCTCGCCGAGCTGTCCTCCGCCGCCGGCCAGATGGAGGCGATAGTCGCCATGAGCTGCCTGAATGAGGCCGACCCTGAGCCGGGAAGCTCCTGGCAGCTCTGGCTGGACTTCTGGGCGCAGGC
>JASHUE010000485.1:0-4410 GCA_030040195.1 Streptosporangiaceae bacterium
TCCGGGCTGGCAGCCCGGAACGTGAGCGGTGCGGGAATCTTCTCCGAGTACACGGCCATGGAACCCCACAGCCCCGGCGCGCTGACGTCGCCGTTGAGGCCGAGAGTCTGGAGCGTGGCGCCGTGGTAGCCGGGCATCAGCGAGATCACGCGGTGGCGCTGAGCCTGCCCGGACGCGACCGCATGGACGCGCAGGAACTTCAGCGCCATCTCCACGGCCTCCGAGCCACCGGAGGTCAGGTGCGCTCGTTCGAACCCGGCGCCGGCCAGCGAAGCGAGCCGCTCGGTGAGCGCCGCGTTGGCGTGATGCCTGGTCGTCCGGGAATACGTATAGGTCAGCCTTCTTCCCTGTTCCAGCATGGCCTGGAGCACGCGCTCGTTGCCCTGGCCAAGGGAGGTCACGAACGGACCCGAGCAGACATCCAGCAAGCGCCTGCCGCGATCGTCAATCAGGTAGATGCCCTCCCCCGCGACGATCGTCGGCAGGTACCGCGCTGTCGCACGATCGAAAAACACGTCCTGCGTTCCGCCCGCCGCCGGATAGCGCCAGTCACTAATCAAACGACCCCCTGACCGACGGCATCGACGCATCGATCATAAGCAAGGCAGCCACGCGAGGTCACCCTGCTACTGCCCCGGCACGCGAAAACCGCTGTATCTCAGCCTCGAGCAACCGAGCTTGGCGCGACGATCACGCGCGGTTTGGCGGGATGACACTCAGCTCACCGCCGAGCCACCTGGCGGGGCGACCGGCGGAGGCCTCGCGCCCGCTTGCTCAACTCCAGGCTGCGGTCGTGGTCCGGTCGCCGGCAAATGGTAGCCCTGACCTCTTTCGATGTGAAGGATTATTGAGGTCGTGGATGGGCCGATACGAGGGCACACTGTTACGGGCAGGAGCTAGGTCAGCCGCTGCCCGTAACCTGGATTGTGGTTAGTTCACCGAGTCTTCCAGTTCCAGTCGTTAACGAAAGCGGAGCGGTCGGGGGACTCGCCTCGGCAGATCTGGTCAGGCCCGGTCATGAACGTGCAGCTGGGACCGCAGGAGTACGTGTTCGGATGCCATGCCGGTACCTCTTCTCCTTTGGTCGGAACTGCCGCCGGTGGTCAGCCGGGCGAACTCGTGGCAGAAGGGCTCACCAACCGCGACGTGGCCGCCCGGCTCTTCATCTCACCCCACACCGTCAGCGGACACCTCAAGAACGTGTTCACCAAGCTCGCCATCAATTCGCGCGTCGAACTCGTACGGATCGTCGACCTCAACGATTGACCGCAACCTGCGGGCGGCGCCCCGCCAGAAACAGACACCGAGGATCGTCGCGAGTCACATTTGCTTACCGAAAGACCGCAGCGCTTATGCCTGCGGCAGCAGAGCAGGTGTGCGCCGCCCACCCCGAAAATGTGTCTCAGGCCAGAGATCACCGTCGTGATGATGCCCCGCACAACGTGCGGTGGCGCCAGGTCGTTGGCGATCATCCCGAACGCGGCGCCGTAGAGCACTATTAGCCAGTTCTTCTTGCCGACCCGCCCGCTTGCCCCGACCAGGTCATCCAGTTTCTGCTGGATGCCTCTGATCTGCTCGGCCGTCAGCTCCGGGTTCTCGCGAGCTTGAGACTTGATCTCGCCGGTCCGGCGTGCGATCTCAGAGCGGTCATCGGCTGTAAGCGCAGCCTCGCCTGGCTCGGCGGGCCCAGCTAGCACGCCGGGCACTGCCCTCAGGCTCTCCCAGTAGTCCGAATGCTCGTCGACATACACGACTTGCTCAGCCCAGTCGCGCGCCTGCTGGAAGAGGTCGTCCCATTCCTTGCACGCATTGATGGCACCCGAATCCGGGTCGTCGAGCACAGGCCACCAGGAAGCCGGCCCGAGCAGTCTTGGAAGACATAATTAGCCGCAGTGCGAGGGCATCACTGATGGCAATATCGGGTGGCTGCGTGGGCTTCCTGGCCGCGGTCCAGCCCGCGAGTTGCCCGAGCAGCAGGGCAGAGCCATGGACCGCAACCGTGACGCCGAGGGTCCTGTTAAGGCCGCTAGCCAGCGTCGCCCAGGCACCTTGACGCATGCATTCCCCTTTCAATCGTCGCGCGCGAGGCCACAGCCGTGCGGCATTTGCTGTTAGCCTCTGGACGGTCGCCGGCAACGAGGAGCACCCGTGCACGCTCCGAACAATCGCACTAGGATCGCCGGTGTCCTGGCGACGGCAGTAACGGCGGTCGCCGCGGCGGTTGGCTTTCCTGCCGGGTCGGCCGTGGCCGGGACGGCCCGAGTCTGGGCCGAGGTCCGGGCGTCGCCGGCTGAGGCCAACGGCGAATATACGGCTGTGACCGCTGTCTCGCCGGCGGACGTCTGGGCGGTCGGCTGCGCCGGCTACGACTGCCAGTACCCGCGGGTCGCGCGCTGGAACGGCCGGGATTGGCGGTTGCACAGCCTAGACCGCGCGGTGCACGCTTACGATTTCCTCTACGGCATCGCCGCCACATCAGCCCGGGATGTGTGGGCGGTCGGGACCAGCGCTGCGAATAAGCCACTCATCCTGCACTGGAACGGCGTGGCCTGGCGGCGGATGCCCGGCCTGGGCCGCACGGAGGGAAACCTTTTCGGCGTCGCGGCGGTATCCGCCTGCGACGTCTGGGCGGTCGGCGATAACGGCGACGGCAACGGCAACCCTTTTAACACAACGCTGATCGTGCATTGGAACGGCCGCACCTGGCGGCGCGTGCCCAGCCCCAGCCCTGGGCCAGGCGGCGTCACTCTATGGGCCGTGGCCGGTGCCACCGCCCGGGACGTTTGGGCTGTCGGCGCGGGCGGGAAGACCGGCATCTTGATCGAACACTGGAACGGCAGGGCCTGGCGGCAGGTTCAGGCGCCGGGCCCGGCCTCGTCCGCCCTGTTCTCCCTGACAGTTGCCTCTGCCCGTGACGTCTGGGCAGTCGGCACGGCCCGCTTCGACGGCCCGCTGGTCGGCACGCTGGTTGAGCACTGGAACGGCACGGCCTGGCGGCGGGTGCCCAGTCCCAGCCCGCCCCTGTACTGCGCCGACGATGTCAACTTCCTGTCCGGAGTGGCCGTGACCTCCGCCCGCGAGGCCTGGGCGGTCGGAACCGACGGCAGCATGTGCGCCCAATCCTATTTCGAGCGCTGGAACGGGACCACTTGGAAGATCGCGCACGTGGGAATCAGTGCCCCTGGCGGCTGGACACTGACCGCGATGGCCGCCACGACTCCCCGCAGCATCTGGGCGGTCGGAAACACTGGATTCTTCGAACCTTTGATCGTGTACTGGAACGGCAGGACCTGGCGGCAGGTCCACGGCCCGGCTTTCTAGCTAGCTACCTGCCCCCGAAATAGTCGGACTGGATAGTGGTTGCATTCACGATCTACTTCGACGGACGAATCCCAACTCCATGACCGCCACGATCGTTTACACAGACGGTCGGAAGCTCCCAAATGGGCTGCGTTCCGGACTCTTGTGGCGGCTCGGCCTCGGCGACCTGCTAGATAATGTCGATGGCTGCGGCAGCTGTTTCTTCGGAGGGAGGCCTGATGAGGCGATTGATGGCGGGGGCCGTTGCGGTGCTGGCAACGGCGGGCGGGTTAGCTGCGTCAGGATCGGCGCAGGCGAGCAGCGATGGCTGGTATCCGGTGTACCAGGTGAACACGTCCGGAGCCTTCACGGACATTGCTGCGATCAGCAGGACCAACATGTGGATGGTGGGGCAGGCCTGGAACAAGAAGGATGACTTCGTATACCGGCCGCTCATCCGGCACTTTGCGGGTAGCAACTGGAAAACCGTCACGATACCTGGCTCCCCGAGATTCGAGTCTCTCGGTGTGTCGGCGTCCGCGGCGAACAACGTGTGGGTTTTCGGTCAAACCTCAAAGCCGGTGTTCGACACTGTGATGTACCGCTATGACGGCTCGCACTGGCACAAGATCCCGTTGCTCGCCGACTCGTCGCTGTCGGGTCCCGCCGTCGCGCTCACCCCCCGCAATGCATGGGCGATCGGGTCATGCTCCGACAGCTTCGTGCGAGGCTGCGGTCTCTCCGATACGGTCTTCCGCTGGAATGGCTCCAGGTGGCAGGGTTATGCCCTCGACCATGGCGATGTGGTGGCGTGGTCGATATCCGCCTCAACGGCGACCAATGTCTGGATCGCCGGCACCGAGCAGACGGGTAAGGTCCAGCGTGCAGTTGCTTACCGCTGGAACGGCAGCAGATGGCGGAATGCCAGCATGCCCGCCGTACGCCTACCCAGCGCGGACGCCCCGACGGTCACGGTCTTTTCCCCGGCTAACGTCTGGGTTGGCTGGCAGACTGATTCCGGGTTCTATGCAGCGCACTGGAACGGTCAGCGTTGGCGCACGCTGGCTCCGCCCGCCGAACTCGGCGCCGACACGACCGACATCGTTCCGG
>JASHUE010000486.1:0-4246 GCA_030040195.1 Streptosporangiaceae bacterium
TTATGCGCCAGCGCATGTCGGGCGAGAGCAAAAAAGGCCGCAACCTGGCCTACGGGCTTCGCTATGCCCGTGTCATCGCCAAGACGTACATGCGGGAACGGCGCGCATCCGGGCAGACACAGGCGACGATCCTGCAGCAGCATCCGGGCGCCGACACCGCTGCGCGCTAGCCGCCCGCTGTCCGGCGCGGTCAGCCCGCCGCGCGTATTCCGTGGACCCGGTTAGCGCGGTCGTTACGGCTCGCGCAGGCTGCCGATGCCCAGCGAGCCTGACGTCTCTTCGCGGCCGGACAACGGCTCGCGGCCACCCCCCTGCTCGGCCTGGAGCACGTACTCTTCCGGGTCCTTGTCCACCGGCCTGACCCCGGCATGGTGCCGCGCCTCGAACGCGGCGAACGCCACCGCGAGGTTATGCCGCTCCTGCAGGCTCACCTCGCGGCGGAAGTCGGTAAGGCCCTCGCGCTCCTCCTCGGCCATGTGGTCGCCATTGGCCACGTTCACGGCCGCGACCGCGTCAAACCAGCCTGCGCTCCCGGCCACGTGGCCCGCGACCGCCGCGATCGTGTCGCGGATATCGTTATGGTCGCGGATCGCGTCGAGGGTCTCCTCCTCCGACGTGCCGATGCGCCCCGCCCGCTGCCCGGCCCGCAGCAGCTCCGGATAGAAGATCTCCTCCTCGGCCGCCGCGTGCACTTCGAGAAAGGCAGCCAGCCGTTCCCACACCACGCTCAGCGTGGCGGCGTCGGCCGCAGCGATCTGCTCGAGGATCGCGAATAGCCGCCGCTGCTCATGGTGGTCATCCAGGATCAGCTGAGTGATGTCCACAGCTCCTCCTCAGCACTCGATGACGTTCACCGCCAGCCCGCCCCGCGCGGTCTCCTTGTACTTAATCTTCATGTCGGCGCCGGTCTCGCGCATGGTCTTAATTGCCTTGTCCAGCGACACCTTGTGCTGGCCGTCCCCGCGGACCGCCATCCGCGCCGCGGTGACGGCCTTCACGGCGCCGATCGCGTTCCGCTCGATGCACGGGATCTGCACGAGCCCGCCGACCGGGTCGCACGTCAGCCCGAGGTTGTGCTCGACGCCGATCTCGGCCGCGTTCTCCACCTGCTCGGGCGTGCCGCCCAGCACCTCGGCCAGCCCGGCCGCGGCCATCGAGCAGGCCGACCCCACCTCACCCTGGCAGCCGACCTCCGCCCCGGAGATCGACGCGTTCTCTTTCAGCAGAACGCCGATCGCACCGGCGGTCAGCAGGAACCTGATCACCCCGGCCGAGTCGGCCCCCGGCACGAACCGCGTGTAATAGTGCAGCACCGCCGGGATGATCCCGGCCGCACCGTTGGTCGGCGCGGTGACCACCCGGCCGCCCGCCGCGTTCTCCTCGTTCACCGCCAGCGCGCAGAGCGTGACCCACTCCATCGCATGCAGCGGGTCGGTGGCGTCGCCGGTCCGCTCCAGCGTCTCGCGGAGTGCGCGTGCACGCCGTCGTACTCTGAGGCCCCCTGGCAGCACACCCTCGACCTCGCAACCTCGCTGCACGCACTCCTGCATGACCGCCCAAATCCGCAACAGGCCCGCATCGACGTCGGCCTTGTCCCGGCGGACAAGCTCGTTGGCAAGCATGATCTGGCTCACCGCCTGGCCCGTCCTGTCCGTGTGCGCGAGCAGTTCCGCTCCGCTCGCGAACGGATAGGGAACGGCGGTGTGATCGGCGATCAGGGTCGGCCGGCCGACCTCGTCCTCGCCCAGTACGAACCCGCCGCCCACCGAGTAGTACGTATGCGCGCTGAGTTCGGCCCCGGATGCGTCGAGTGCGGCAAACCGCATGCCGTTGGAATGGAACTCAAGCCGCTTGCGGCGGTGCAGGATCACATCGCCCTGGAGGTCGATGTCGATCGGCGCGCGGCCGAGCAGCGCCAGCCGGCCAGAATCGCGGACCAACGCGACCAGCGGGTCAGCCGCGGCCGGGTCGACGGTTTCCGGCTCCTCGCCCGCGAGGCCAAGGACGACCGCCTTGACGCTGCCGTGGCCATGACCGGTCGCGCCCAGCGAGCCGAACAGCTCGACCTTGACCCGCGCCACCTTCGGCAGCAGTCCGTCAGCGTCCAGCGAACGGCCGAACATGACGGCGGCCCGCATCGGGCCCACCGTGTGTGAGCTGGACGGGCCGATCCCGATCTTGAACAGTTCGAAGACGCTGACGGTCATAGGGCCCTCCTCTTAGGACTTGACCCTGCTCCCTGCCGGATCATACGGCGGCCGCAGCTGCACCTTGGCCCCGACGAACTGCCCGCCGACGTTGACCTGATATATGCCCGACCTGACCAGCTCGGGTGTCGCGACGCCGCCGCCCGGATCGCGCAGGTAGGCCAGGCCCACGGCGGCGCCGAGCGTGGCCCCGTAGGCGCCGGAGGTTAGCTGCCCGGCCGGGGCCCCGTCGCGGAGAAGCAGTTCGCCGCCCCACAGCATCACGCCGGGGTCCTCGAGGATTACCGACACCAGCCGCCGCCGGGGTCCCTCTGCCCGCGCCTTCTCTACCGCCTCGCGCCCGAGAAAGCCAACCCCGCCCGACAGCTTGCACGCGAACAGCAGCCCGGCCTCGACCGGGCCGTAGTCGGGCGTCAGCTCCCGGCCGAACGCGCGGTAACCCTTCTCCAGCCGGAGCGACTCGATCGCGTAGTACCCGGCGTTGACCACGCCGAGATCCGCGCCAGCCGCCATCAGGTCCGCGTACACGCCGACGGCGAACTCGGCGGGCACGTACAGTTCCCAGCCAAGCTCGCCGACGTACGTGATGCGCGTCGCCCGCACGGTGGCATAGCCCAGGTCGATCATTTTGCTGGCACCGAAGGGGAACGAGGAGTCTCCCAGGCTGGTCCTGGTCAGCCTGCTGAGCAGTTGCCTCGAGGCCGGTCCCATGACGCCGTAGACCGCGCACGAGGAGGTCACGTCGGTGACGGTGGCACGGCTCCCGGCCGGCATGCGCCTGCGGATGTGGTCGGTGTCGCGCTCGGTGGTGGCCGCGCTCGCCACGAGCAGGAACTGGGTCGCCGCGAGCCTGGTCACGGTGATGTCGGATTCATAGGTGCCGCGGTCGTTGAGCATGCCCGTGTAGACGGTGCGGCCGACCGGCACCGCGACCTCGTTGGTGCACAGCCACTGCAGAGCCGATTCCGCGTCGTCCCCGCTGACCAGGTACTTGGAGAATGAGGTCTGGTCGAATACCGCCACCCGCTGCCTCGTCGCCTCCTGCTCGGCCGAGGACCAGGGCTGCCAGTTCTGGCTGCCCCACGAGTACTCGATCACCGGCTCGTGGCCGGCCGGAGCGAAGAAGTTCGCCCGCTCCCAGCCCATCTTGCTGCCAAAGCACGCGTTCGCTTCGGCCAGCTGCTGATAGACCGGCGACCGCCGGAACGGGCGCGCGGTCTCCAGCTCGCGGTTCGGCCACCCGATCGCGTAGTGCAACCCGAGTACCTCGCTGACCCGGTCCCTCAGCCACTGGCTGTTGCCGTTGAACGGGGCGAACCGCCGGATGTCGACCGTCGTGAGGTCGGCGTCCGGCTGGCCGTCGGTGATCCACTGCGCCAGGGCGAGGCCGGCTCCCCCGGCCGAGGCGATCCCGACCGAGTTGAAGCCGGCCGCGACGAAGAACCCGGCCAGCTCGGGCGTCTCGCCCAGCAGGAACTGGTTGTCGGGCGTGAAGCTCTCCGGCCCGTTATAGAACTTCCTGATGCCGGTCTCGGCCAGCACCGGCAACCGGTTCACGGCACTGTCCATCAGCACGCTGAAGTGATCCCAGTCTTCCTCAAGGAGCTGGAACTCGAACGGGTAAGGGATGTCGTCGGGAGCGACCCAGGGCTTGGCCTGCGGTTCGAAGCCGCCGACGACCAGGCCACCGGTCTCCTCCTTGAAGTAAGTCCACCCGTCGGGATCGCGCAGCACCGGCAGGTCGGGCCGCACGCCCGCGATCTGCTCGGTGACCACGTAGAAGTGCTCGGCCGAGTGCAGCGGGACCGTGACACCGGCCAGCGCGCCGACCTGCTTGGCCCACTGCCCGGCGCAGTTCACGACGACCTCCGCCTCGACCTCGCCCCGGTCGGTGACGACGCCGGTGACACGCCCGTCCCGGCTGCGGATCCCGGTGACCCTGACCCGCTCGGCGATCACGGCTCCCCGCAGCCGGGCGCCGCGGGCCAACGCGGCGGTCAGGTCGACCGGGTCGGCGCGCCCGTCGCCTGGCAGCCAGA
>JASHUE010000487.1:0-4078 GCA_030040195.1 Streptosporangiaceae bacterium
AGGCACCGACGATCGAGGCGATGAGGGCCGCCTTGCCCGCCGTCATGTTGAAGCCAGTCAGGATCGCCAGTGTGAGCTGGCTGGTGATCAACGTTGCCAGTGCCACCGGAGCGAACCGCAGGAACCGGTCGCCCGCCTCGGTCTCCAGCCGCCTCCGAATCGGACCTGGCAGGATGCGGACGATGGCGTAGACCACTGCCATGGTCGCCTTGCTGACCGGATTCGACGATGCGGGCCGTGCGACTTGGGCGGGCTTTTCCGGTTCAGCAGTCATCAGATTCCTAGCTCGTCGGATGGCTTAGCTGGGTCAGACAGGTACAACAGTACGGGAACCTACGGGGGGACTCGCGGGAAACCCTCTTGCCGGACCCGACCGCCGCGGCGGCTGAACTCCGTGCGCCTGCCCTGCTGACGTGCAGATGCTTCAGCGCCCGGTCGCCGAGTACCGGCAGCCACAAGGATAAGCCACCGACCGCGAGATCAGACCAAATGAGCACAGTTGGTCTCGGGTTTGTCTGCTGCCGGCCGCCGCATTACTCATCGGACCCGGCCGCCGGGACTCACCGGAGGCTGCCAGCCCGGTGACGCGCCGACGATGCCGCTTGACTCGCAAGAATCACGATCGGGACAGCGTCCACCGACCGGTGCCCAGGTCATGGCATAGCTCGTACCTCGTCGCCGCGACGGCGGGCTGGGCGGTCGCTTCCACGACCCAGAATTCCAGGCGCGGAGCGTCCGGATCCGGCTGGTCCGGAGGCGGCGGCGGGCCGGGGCGCCGGTCGAGGACGAACAAGACGGTGTACAGGCGGCCGCGCCAAACGAACCTGGCGGGACGGCCGTGGCGGAGCCAAACCTCGACGGGCTCTCCGCGGGTGCTGCGCATTGTGCTGATCTCCCTGGCGGCGGTGCCGGCCCGCTGCCGGCCGCTGCCCAGGGGAAGACAGGCAGCTTCTCTACACTCGAACATACATTCGTTTAGACACGGCGGCAAGCCCGCCGGATCGCACTGCCTGGCGGATGATCACCGCCTCGGCACTCAGGCAGGCCTGGCCCAGCCGGGCATCGGGAATCCGGTGAGCAGCTCACGCACGTCCGCGGCTATGCGATCGAGCGCGTCGGCGTCCTGCTTTGCGGCGGCGGTGATCGCTTCGTCGATCCAGACCGCAACCTGCCCCATGTGCCGCTCAGTCAGGCCTCTCGTGGTAATCGCCGGCGTGCCGATCCGCAGCCCGGACGGGTCGAACGGCTTGCGGGGATCGAACGGGATCGTGTTGTAGTTGAGCTCGATGCCGGCGCGATCGAGGGCCTGGGCGGCCGGCTTGCCACCGATGCCCTGCTCGGTCAGGTCCACCAGCATCAGGTGATTGTCCGTGCCTCCGGAGACCAGGCTGTAGCCACGGGCGAGCAGTCCGTCAGCCAGCGCCCTCGCGTTTGCGACCACCTGGTGCGCGTACGTGCTGAACGACGGCTGCGCGGCTTCGCGCAGCGCGACCGCGATCGCCGCCGTGGTGTGGTCGTGCGGACCGCCTTGCAAGCCGGGAAACACGGCCCTGTCCACTGCGGCCGCGTGTTCAGCCGTAGACATGATCATCGCACCGCGAGGGCCGCGCAGCGTCTTGTGAGTCGTCGTCGTGATGACATCTGCGTACCCGACCGGGGATGGATGCGCCCCGCCCGCGATTAGGCCCGCGATGTGGGCGATGTCAGCCACCAGGATTGCGCCGACTTCGCGCGCGATGCTGGCAAAGGCGGGGAAGTCGATGGTCCGCGGGATCGCGGTGCCGCCGCAGAAGATGACCTTCGGTCGCTCGCGCCTGGCCAGGTCTCGTACCTCGTCGTGGTCTACCCGGCCGGTGTCGGCCCGCACGCCATAGCGGACCGGGTTGAACCATTTGCCGGTCACCGAGACTGACCAGCCGTGCGTGAGGTGCCCGCCCATTGGCAGCGACATGCCCATCACCGTGTCGCCTGGCTGCATGAAGGCCAGGTAGATAGCGAGGTTCGCGGGCGACCCCGAGTAGGGCTGGACGTTGGCGTGGTCCACGCCGAACAGCCGCTCGGCTCGCTCAATCGCCAGCCGCTCGATGGGGTCGACACACTGCTGTCCTTCGTAATAGCGCCGCCCTGGATAGCCCTCTGAGTACTTGTTGGTCAGCACCGATCCGCTGGCCTCCAGCACGGCGACGGACGCGTAGTTCTCCGACGCGATGAGCCTGATCTTCTCGAACTGGCGGCGTGCCTCGGCCTGGATGAGCTCGGCGATGTCGGGATCGGAGCCTGCCACGTGCGGGATGGGTGGCTGGTGCATGGCTAGCTCCCTCGGCATGCAGGCGGTTCCGACGGTGATCGCGGCCGGGCCACGGTGCCGGCAGCGCGATGCCTCGCGTTCCCCTCATCATGCCCAGCCCGCCGGTGTCCACCTCAAGCCGCGCAGCGTCGGCGTCCGCTCTGAGCGGCGCATTGCCCGCCGATCGCGGGCGGCTAGACCGTCTGCTGGACGGCAGCCAGCAACGCGGGCGCCGCCTGGGGCCAGGGTTGCCGCTCTGCGGCAAGCTCGAACATGCCCGCCTCAATCAAGGCCGCGCCGACGGCCAGCAGGCCAGGACTGACCTTCCGGTAGGCCGCGACGTACCGGCCGTCAGGCCGATGCCGCAGGTGGTAGGCGACCGCCAGCCCGGACGCGAGCCGCCCGGTCTCGTCCGCGCACGGTCCGGTCACCTCAATTGGCCGGTGGCCTACGTATCGGGCGGATTCCAGGACCCAGGCGGTGCCGTTTACCGGATCGGCGCCCAGGTACGTCAGCGCTCCCACCGTCGCCATCCGCAAAGCGCCGGTACACATCTGGCATGGTTCCAACGACGTAACGAGGCGACATTCGGGATAGCTCCCACTCACCGGCAGGCCGAGTAGGGCGTTGATCTCCGCATGCGCGAGCAGGCTGCCCGAGATCAGGGGCGGCTCGCCGTGGCCGTACACGGCATTGCGGCCCGACCGGATGACGGCACCGTCGGCGTCCGCCACCACAGCCCCGATCGGGATGGTGCCAGCCAGCAAGGCCTGCCACGCAAGCTCAAGACATGCCTGCTCGGGTCCGGACAGGTCGGCCAGCACGCTGGCAACGATAGACGGCCGACGGCCAAAACGAGCCAAAAGGCCGATGGGCACCAGGCTGTCCACGACGACCTCGTGCCCATCGGCCTGCTGGCCGTGGTCCGCATCCTCCGAGTTCTTCCGCCTGGCACCAGATCCTGTAAGTGCCCGGAGCGTATCGGGTCAAACCGGGTACCAAACCGCATCGAACGTAGAAGGTGTCACGGCGAACTATGTGAAGCACGCGTCGTGCACCCACGCCCGCGCGGGGCATCAAGCCGCGCAGCGGTCATGCGGTCAGGTAATAAGGAAGCGGCCAGCCTGAGCCTGCCCGCCCCCAAGTCAGGTCAGCCGGCGACGGCGTCAAGCAGCTTGCGGCGCTGCTGGTCCCCCAGGCCGCCGACGCGCCGGTTGTCGTCGATGCCTGCTTCCTCCATGACTGCTGCGGCCTTCGCCGGCCCGTAGCCAGGAAGCGCCTTGATCACCTGGGCAACCTTCGTTTTCTTGGCTACGTCGTCCTTGCGGTCGAGCAGCTGGGCAATGGTGACTTTCCCGGCTTTCACCTTGGCGAGAAGCTCGCTGCGCTCCTTGCGCGCGGCCTGGGCTTTGGCCAGCGCCTCGGCGCGCTGCTCCGGGGTCAGTGTTGGCAGAGCCATGTCACTCCTTCAGTTGAAGTCGATCAACTGTCCCACATACCCAATGTCCAGCGCGGTAACGGCGGTCGTGTCGAGGTCAGCGCTCTGTGCGGAGAATTCTTTGCAGGTCAGCGCGACGCCGCCCGCCCGCGCCATACATAACCGCGCATATGTTGAAACAGCACCATTCCGTAGTACCGCTCGGCATGGGAGGCCCGTGATCCATGATTCGGGCGCAGCCGACGCGCGCAGTCGGCGCGGGCCGGAGTGCGCGGGAGTGGGCCGGCGCGACGCCGAGGCTGCTGCCCTGTGGCTGGGCGATGGTTGAATTTCGGCTAGAACCTGTTCTAGTT
>JASHUE010000488.1:0-3368 GCA_030040195.1 Streptosporangiaceae bacterium
CTGGTGACCTCGGCCCGCACTGCCGGCCAGAGCCACTTGTCCTCAGCGGTGTGGTGGAGGTGCAGCTGGTTCTGGAAGGTCGCCCACCCGGCGCGGACGGCAGGATCGGCGCTGTGACCGGCATCGGCGGCAGCGACCAGACGCCGCATGTCCCGGCGGAAGGCGTCATGTGCGGCGTACATGAAGGTGAAGTCGACCTCGCCGGCGGGGCGGGTGTGCCTGCTCGACTGGAGGTTCTGATCAGCGCTCGTTGCCTTCATCGGTTCTCCTTCGCAGCTGTGGAGGGGAGGCCCGCACCTCCGCTACATTGGTTCTGTTCTTCATACGATACGGAAAGCATATCATATGGATTCGATATCATCTTCCGAGTCCGGTTCGGCGCCGCGCCGCGGGCGCCTCTACCGCACGGTCAAGGACGCACTGCGCGACGTGGGCGCCCAGCTGTCGCTGCTCAACCACAGCGTCGGCTTGCGCCTCGACCTCAAGGCAACTGACCTGGGGTGCCTCGACCTCATTACGCGTTACGGCCCGCTCAGCCCGAGCGCCCTGGCCCGGCGTGCGGGGCTGCACCCAGCCACCGTGACCGGCATCCTTGACCGGCTCGAACGCGGCGGCTGGATCGAGCGCAGCCGCGACCCCGCCGACCGCCGCGGTGTCGTCGTCCAGGCTGCTCGCGGCCGAGGTGCGGAGATCCTCCGCCTCTACCTTGTTGACTCCGGGATGAACGCCGCGATGGACGAGATCTGTGCAGATTACGACGACAGTGAGCTGGAACTCCTCGCCGGATTCCTCCGCCGCACGGCCAACGCCGGCCGTGCCGCCGCCGAAAAGCTCAGCGAAACCTGAGACCGTCCGGCGACGCTCGCCGCGTGGACCTTCCACGAGTTCGCCATGGGTGAAGGTCGCGCCAGCGCCCGCCTGCGCTGATGGTCTGACTTTCAGGGGATGCGGGTGGCGGGTGCCGATGGCTAGGTCCACCCCAGGGCCAGTGGCGGACCGCTCAACGGGCTTGCCGCCGCCCAGATCCTCGACCTACTCGGCGACGCGGCTGCCGACGGCAACAGCCTGCTGGTGACCGGGGCAGCCGGCGCGGTCGGCGGGTACGTCGCCGCGCTCGCGCAAAACCGCGGCTGGCGGGTGACCGGTCTGGCTAGAGCTGAGGACGAAGACTTCGTCCGCAGCCTCGGCGCCGAGTTCACCATGCACGCCGAGCTCGGCTGGGATGCGGTCGCCGACGGAGCGGCGATGCAGGAACAGGCGCTGGCTTTGGTGCGGGACGGCGGGACATTCCCGGGCGTGCAGCCGAGCGTCAAGCTGCCCGCCCAGCGCGGGATCAATGTAGATGTCGTGGTGGCGCGGGCCCGATGGTCCCCGGCTGGCTGGCCCGCTCGCCCGCGCTGCGTCCGGCAAACTGTCAGCCCGAGTGCACGCGGTGGTGCGGCTGGACCACGTCGCCGACGCGCACCGGGTCATGGCCAAGGGCGGCGGCGTGCGCGGCCGCTACGTCCTCAAGCCCTGACCTAGTCGTCCACCTAGATCATGATCAGCAGCATGAACGCCATGGTGACGCCCATCGCGATCCGGGAGGTGGTTGCGACCCACGGGGCCAGGACACCCTGGCCGACGGGGAAGGCAGCTGCGCTCGCGTCGGAGGGATGGTGATCGGACGCCGCGGCGGATCCGGCCGAGCCGGTGGCAGACAGGGACACCGCGACCGTGCCTGGACCGCCCGGGGCCGCAACGAGGACGGCGACCGCTGGCGCTGTACGGGCGGCTGCCAGGCTGTAGTGCCCGCTGGCACCGGGGCCGGAGAGCTGGTCGAGATCCCAGATGGTGTAGCCGATCAGCAGCAGCGCGAACGCGAAGGCCAGGAACGGCACCTGCAGGGTTCCCATGCCGCTCATGCCGCCGGCCATGCCACCCATGCCGCCCGACGGGTGCGCCGCGGGTGCCGTGAAGGCCACGAACATGTACAGCATGGCCGCGGCGTGGATGAGGTGCGGAGCGCAGTGCCCGCCCGCCAGCGCGCGGACGCCGCTGGCCTGGGCGTCCCGGATTACCCGGTAGGCGAACCAGGCTGTCAGCGCCGCGAATACGACCGCCCACGCGCCGTTCGGCAGGGTCTGCAGGCTCGCGACCAGCATGCCCGCCATCGCGACGGCCATCACCAGGTGCGAGATGTCAGTGTCGGCCAGGATCGCCTGCGTCCCCTGCTGCCACGGCCGGGCCGCGGCCAGCCTGACGGCGCTCACCGCCGCGACCGCGAGCATAATCGCGGCAAAAGTGTCCAGGACCCATGCGGGGATCATGCGGTGGTCCCTTCTTGGCCGGTGGCCGGGATAACGGCAGTGCGTGCTGGCGCAGTGACCGCGGCCCGGAGCGGCCAGTAGGTGAGGGCCAGCAGGATGAGGAGCGGCCCGGAGTTGGGGTCGGTGCCCCCGCCCGTCAAGATGCCTCCGAAGGCCTCGCCGAACACCCAGATCACGGCGGCCACCACGATGGCCAGGACCAGCGTGGCCTTGGCGGCCGACGCCGGCAGGTACACGCCGACGGCGATGACCACCAGAGCGATGGCCAGCACGATCGAGGCGGTCAGGCCCTGGTGGGCGACAAGCGACGCGGCTCCGCGCTCCAGCGCGGCCAGCCATCCCGGCTCGCCGCTTTCCATGCTGGCGATCATGCTGTTGAGCGCCTGCGGTGCCCGGTTGCCGGGCAGTAGCGCGAAGTAGGCCAGGCTGAGCCAGAGTACGAGCCACAGCGCGCGCGCGACCGGGGCCCCGATGGCGCGTGCCGCGGTAAACGGAGCCTGCGTTCCGGCGCGATCGGCCGGCCACAGCAGGACGGCCAGCAACGCGTAGATGATCACCGCGCCGGGGGCGCCGTTGACCGGGCTTGCGCTGCTGGTCAGCACCATGCCAAGGCCCTCGCCGAACCACCACACCCCGAGCGCCCAGGCAATCGATGCGGCCAGCGCCAGCCGCACCGTCGGCCGACACGCGATCCCGATCCCTATCAGAAGCTGGATGGTGGCGAAGATCGAGTTCAGCAGCACCGGGTGATGCGAGACGAGGGTCGCGTCCCAGGTGATCGGGCTGGCAACCACGCGCGGATTGCCGGCCGCCGTCGCCCCGATCATCTGGTTGAACCCGCTGGAGAACATGAAGGACTGGTACTGCAGCAGAGCGACGAGCAGCCAGATCCCTGCCAGCCCCAGCTGCAGCCGCCGCCTCACGTCCGGCGCGCCCCTGGCCGCCTGGGCTCCGGCGTCTATCCTGCTCCGCCATCCGGGACGGACACTCGGTGCAGCGATCTCGCTCATCCACCTCTCCTCGGCTGGCCCGGCCTGGGTGTCGAGTCACCAGGGCTAC
>JASHUE010000489.1:0-9158 GCA_030040195.1 Streptosporangiaceae bacterium
TTCAACCCGGTCCCGCGGCGCCGGCGGGGCGGAGCCCGGCCCGACCCGTACTTCGCCGACCCGACCGTGGTCGAAGACGACTACATCCGGCTCAGCAGAGTCGGCTGAGCCTGCTGGCTGGGCTCGGGTCCAGATGGTCTCGATGGGCGTGAAGTGGCTGTGCCTACTTCGCGCCCATCGCCGTCCGTCGGCGCTGCGCTACATCCAGTCGGCGTAGCGGGGCCAGGCAAGCAGGGTGTCCACCACCTCCGGTGGTGCGTCGCCGTCGGCAGTGGCCGAGAGAGTGAACCGGCCGCGATAGAACAGCAGCGGATCGCCGGCGACCGAATCGCCGATGTCGGTGACCCGCGCGATCACCACGAAGTGGTCGCCAGCCTCGTGTACCGTCTCGACAGCGCAGGTCGCCCAGGTCAGGGCCCCGTGCAAGAGCGGCGCGCCGTTGGGCGCGGCGGTCCAGCTCACCCCGGCGAACTTGTCCGCGGAGCTGACCCCGAACCTTCTCGCCAGGTCGCGCTGCTCGGCCGACAGGACGTTTATGCCGAGTTCGCCGATCCTCGCGATCCGCGGCCAGGTCCCAGAGGTCTTGCTCGGACAGAAGAGCACCAGCGGCGGCTCAAGCGACAGGGCCGCGAACGCCTGGCAGGCGAACCCGACCGGTTCGCCCTCGTGCATGCCAGTAATCACGGTCACGCCGGTGGCGAAGTGCCCGAGTGACTGACGAAAGCGCTGCGGCTCGGGCGGAAAGGACTGCAGGTCCATGGGACTAGTCTCCCTCCGCTCTTGCCGCCCGGCGCGCGCCGGTACCGGGCAAGGCTTCCGCGCCTCGGTCAGTGCGCGGCGCCCGAGCTGAAGACATGCCCCCAGAGGCTAATGGCGGTCGACTCGCGGCTCACCCACGTGCTGTCGTCCACCATCTGGCCGTCGGTGCCGTACTCGATGTCGAAGCCGCCGGGCGTCTGCACGTAAAACGACACCATCAGGTCATTCGCGTGCCGGCCGAGGGTCGAACTGATCGTCGCCTTGCGGCGGATGCACCGGTCAAGCGCGCGGCCGACGTCGTCGAGCGTGGCGACCTCGATCATCAGATGCACGATCCCGGCCGCCGGGTCCATCGGCGCGAGGGCCAGCGAGTGATGGCGCGGGCAGCAGCCAAGGAACCGCATCCACACCTGCCCGCCCGGGCGGCCGAAGAACTCGCCCGGCATCCGCATCGAGTCCCGGAGCCGGAAGCCGAGCAGGTCGGTGTAGAACGACAGCGTGTCCTCGTCCGCGGCGGCGGGCAGCACCACGTGCCCCATGCCCTGGTCGCCGGTCACGAACCGGTTGCCGTAAGGGCTGATCGAGGGCCGGTTGTCGAGTACGGCGCCGCAGAAGATCTCCAGCGCGTTGCCCGACGGATCCTCCGCGTGCAGCAACTGGCCGACGCGGCGATCGGCCAGCACGGCGGCGTCACCCGCCTTCACCGGCACGTCGGCGGCGGCCAGGATGTGCGCGACCTCGGTCAGCGTGCCGGCGTCGGCTACCTCCCAGCCGCAGGCCTGCAGCCGGTCGTGCTCGCCCGGCACGATGATCAGCCGGGCTGGGAAGTCGTCCATCCGCAGGTAGACCGCGGAGGCGTCCGGTCCGCGGCCCTCGGTCAGCCCGAGCACCTTCGTGCCGAACTCGCGCCACGCCCCGGTGTCGGTGGCCTCGATCCGCAGGTAGCCGAGCGAGCTGATCAAGCCGGTCATGCGCCACCTCCCGAGAGGAACCGCAGCGACAGCTCGTTGAACTCGGCGAACTTCTCCAGCTGCGCCCAGTGGCCGCAGCCGCCGAAGACATGCAGCTGCGCGCGCCGCAATTGCTTGAGCGCGATCAACGCGCCGTCGAGGGGGTTGACTCGGTCCTCGCGGCCCCAGATCAGGAGGACGTCATGCTTCACGCGGTGCGCCTCGCGCCAGAGCATGCCGTCCTCGGCGTGCTCGCCGAAGAACGACCCGCCCATCGCGACCATCCCGGCCACCGCTTCGGGCGTGCTGGCGGCCGCATACCGCTCGTCGATCAGCTCCTCAGTAATGAGCCGCTGGTCGTAGACCATGATTCGCAGGAACGCCTCCATCTTGGCCCGGCTCGGTCCGGGCGGCGCGCCGAACTCCATCAACCGCCTGACGCCCTCGGTCGGGTCAGGCGCGAGCACATTGAGGGTCAGGCCACCCGGTCCCATCAGCACCAGCCGCCCGGCGCGCTTCGGGTAGTCCAGGGCGAACCGCAGGGCGGTGCCGCCGCCGAGCGAGTTACCGATCAGGTGCACCTTGTCGATGCGGAGATGGTCGAGCAGCCCGGCCAGCGCCTGGGCCGCGATCGTAAAGAAGTGGGCGTCGAGCGGCCTGGCCGCGGTCTTCCCGTAGCCGGGCAGGTCCATCAGCACGGTGCGATAGGCCGCCGCGATCACCGGCATGTTGCGGCCGAAGTTGCTCCAGGCCGACGCGCCGGGCCCGCCGCCGTGCAGCAGCACCACGGTGCCGGCGTCCCCTGGTCCCGTGCCGGCCTCGGCGGGCCCGTTCGCAGCAAGCACCAGTCCGGCCTCGTGGTAGTGCACCGGCAGCCCGCCAACGTCGGCAAACCGCCCGGTCGACTCGGCAGTCAGCTCAGTGACGGTCATCGGGGCTCACAGCATCGCGTCCGCGGGCACCGGCAGGCCGAACTCGCCGCCGCCGTACATCGACAGCGCGCGCTCGGGGTCGTTGATCGCGTGCACCCGGCCCGCATGGGCGTCACGCCAGAATCGCTGGATCGGCGTGCCCGACTTGAGCGCCCGGGCGCCCGAGTTCTCGAACAGCCGGTCCACGGCGAGGATGGCCTGCCCGGTACCCCTGACCTGGTCGCGCCGGACCCGCAGCCGCAGGCTGACCGGGATCGGCTGGCCGCTCCTGACGCAGTTCATCAGCTCGGTCATGTTCCGCTCGAGGGCAGTCCAGGCCCCGTCGATCTCGGCCGCGGCTTCGCCCACCCGAACCTGGGCGAACGGGTCCTGGGCCGCCCTCTGGCCCACGTAGGCGACTCGCACGCGCTCCTTGCAGTAGGCCACGTGCGCCTCGTATGCACCGGTCGCCATCCCGATGATCGGGGTCGTGATGGAGTAGGAGAAGACCGAGCCGTAGGGGAGCTTGTACAGCGGCGCGGGATTCAGTTCCTGGCCGGGACACACGAGCCGGCTGACATCGGTGAAGCTGAGCGATCGGTGCTCGGGCACGAACACGTCGCTCACCACGATGTCGTTGCTCCCGGTTCCGCGCAGCCCGACCGTGTCCCAGACGTCCTCGATCACGTAGTCGGCGCGCGGCAGCAGGAACGTGCGGAAGTCGATCGGCCGGTTCTCGGAGTCGGTCACGATCTGGCCGAGCAGCACCCAGCTGGCGTGATCGCAGCCGGAGGAGAAGCTCCACCGGCCGCTGACCTGGTGCCCGCCCTCGACCACGCGGGCCTTGCCAGTCGGCGCGTATGACGACGAGATCCGGGTAGCGGGATCGGTGCCCCAGACCTCCTGCTGCGCCTGCGGCGGAAACAGGCCGACATGCCACGGATGGACGCCAAGTACCGCAGAGACCCAGCCGGTCGAGCCGCACGCGCTGGCGATCAGCCGTATCGCGGCGTAAAAGGTCAGCGGGTCGGCTTCGAACCCGCCGAAGGCGGCGGGCTGCAGTAGCCGGAACAACCCCGTTCCCTCAAGAGACTTGATGGAGTCAGAGGAGATGACCCTCGCGTCCTCCGTCTCCTGGGCCCGCTCACGCAGGGTCGGCAGGAGCTCCCGCACCCCGTCGATGACCTCGTGCCCGGCGTTCTCAGCCACGTGGGGGGACCTCCAGGGGCGACGACTGTAGCGCGCTGAACAATACCCCTAGACTAGAACATGTTCTAGTCTAGGGGTAGCAGCCCGCGCGAGAGTTGCGGGTTGCCGCGCTGCTGGGAGGACCGATGAACGACCGGACGGGAGTGCGGAGCATCGACGCCGGTGCGCCGCCGGCCAGGTTCGCCCGCGGATGGCACTGCCTGGGCCTGGCCGAGCCGTTCAAGGACGGCAGCCCGCACGCGATCCAGGCATTTGGCACGAAGCTGGTCGTGTTCGCCGACGCCGACGGCGAACTGCGGGTGCTGGATGGCTACTGCCGGCACATGGGCGGCGACCTGACTCGCGGCACGATCAAGGGCAACTCCATCGCCTGCCCGTTCCACGACTGGCACTGGGGCGGCGACGGCAAGTGCACCAAGATCCCGTACTCGCGCCGAGTGCCGCCAACGGCGCGGACGCGCTCCTGGCTCGCGCTCGAGCGGAACAAGCACCTGTTTGTCTGGAATGACCCGCAGGGCAACCTACCGCCCGCGGATGTGACGATTCCGCGGATCGACGGCGCCTACTCCGACGAGTGGTCGAGCTGGACCTGGGATGCGCTTGAGGTCAACGCGAACTGCCGCGAGGTCGTCGACAACGTCGTGGACATGGCGCACTTCTTCTACATCCACTTCGCGTTCCCGACGTACTTCAGGAACGTTTTCGAGGGCCATATCGCCTCGCAGTACCTGGACACCAGGTCGCGGCCGGACGTCGAAGCCGAGGCCGGGAAGGTTAAGAACCGGAACGAGGCGCGGCCCGATGGGAACACGGCAAGCGAGATCGGGCTGCACTCCGAGGCCTCTTATTACGGCCCCTCCTACATGATCGACTACCTGAGCTACGACTACCACGGCGTGCCCATGGACGCGGTGCTGATCAACTGTCACTATCCGGTGGCTCCGGAGAAGTTCGTCCTGCAGTGGGGCGTCATCGTGAAGAAGCTGCCTGGCCTCTCGTCGGAGCAGGCCGACAAGGTGGCACTCAAGTTCGCCAAGTTCGTGGGTCTGGGCTTCCAGCAGGATGTGGACATCTGGACGCACAAGAGCCGGATAGACAACCCGCTGCTGTGCGCGGACGACGGCCCGGTCTACCAGCTGCGGCGCTGGTACGAGCAGTTTTACCTGGACGTCGAGGAGATCCCCGCGGACATGACTGCGCGGCATGAGTTCGAGATCGACACCACCCGTGCCGTCGAGGCGTGGGAGGCCGAGGTGGCGGCGAACCTGGCCGCCATGCAGCCCGCGGCCGAGGAGTCGATGGGCGGCGGCGGGACTGTGGCCGACCGCGGGACTGTGGGTGGCGGCGAGGCTGCGGGTAGCGAGCGCGCAGCGAGCCAGGCATGACCGAAACCTCAGCGGGGCGGGCAGACCGCGTCACCGCCGACTGGACACCGCTGCCAGACGGCCGGGCCCGGCCGGATGAGCGCCAGTCCCAGTACCGCGAGGTGGTGTGCGAGGCGTGCGGCGCGATGGTGCGGGCGGCGAAGTTCAGCGTGCAGCACACCAGCGTGCAGTGGGACGCCGCCGCCGTGCGGCAGTGCGCCGAGTTCGCCCGGCGCACCGCTGTCGGTGAGCCGACCGCGCTGATTGAGCGCTGCCGCAGCATGCGGGCCAGCATTGAGGCAGCCACGCTCGACGGCCGCCTGCCGGTCGCGCCCCCGTGGTCAACGGAACAGTGGCCGACAAGCCCGTGAGCTCCTCCCGCACCTTCCACCAGCTCCGGGTGGACGCTGTTATCGCGGAGACAGACGATGCCTGCTCGGTGGTCTTTGACGTGCCGCCGGAGCTCGCGGACGCCTTTGCCTACAAGCCGGGGCAGTTCCTGACGTTGCGCATCCCGAGTGACCGGGATGGCTCGGTCGCGCGTTGCTACTCGCTGTCGAGTTCGCCGCTGACCGGGGACAAGCACGCTGTGACGGTGAAGCGGACGGCGGGCGGGTTCGCGTCGCACTGGATAGGCGACAACGTTCGGCCCGGCACCGTGCTGGACGTGCTGCCGCCGGCCGGGCTGTTCACCCCGGCGTCGCTGGACGGCGACTTTCTGCTGCTCGCGGCAGGCAGCGGGATCACCCCGGTGATGTCGATCCTGAAGTCAGCAGTCGCGGCGGGCCAGGGTCGGATCGTGCTGGTCTACGCCAACCGCGACGAGAACTCGATCATCTTCGGAACGATTCTGCGCGAGCTGGCCGCCGCCGCGGGCCCGCGGCTCCTGGTAGTGCACTGGCTCGATTCGGTGCAGGGCACGCCAACGGCGGACGGACTCCAGCCGCTGCTGCGGCCGTTCGCCGGGTACCAGGTCTACGCCTGCGGGCCCGATCCGTACCTCGCGGTCGTGAAGGAGGCGGCCGCATCGGTGGGCGTCCCGCCCCGCGGCGTGCGGGTGGAACGGTTCTTGTCCCTGCAGGACAATCCGTTCGAAGCACCGGAGCCGGTCGAAGGTGGGGTAACCGCCACGCTCCAGGTCACGCTCGACGGCGAAACGCGCTCTCTGACCTGGCCCCGCGGGACGCGGATGCTGGATGTGATGATCGACGCCGAGCTGGATCCGCCGTACTCATGCCGGGAGGGCGTCTGCGGCGCCTGCGCCTGTCAGCTGACCGGCGGCGAGGTTGAGATGGCCCACAACGAGGTGCTTGAGGACGCCGACCTGGCCGACGGTTACATCCTGGCCTGCCAGTCCCTGGCGCTCACTCCCGACGTGAGTATCAGCTATTAGCCGTCCCGCGCGGGCAGGCGGGTGCTCGCCAGCAAGAGGACCCGGCTGATCAGACCACCGGAGACGCGGTTGGCGACGACGCGTGTATCTCGCCCGCCGCCGGCGGATCACCGAGATTGCTGAGGTGCTCCTCGTCGACGACGTAGTCCCCAACCGTGATGCGCCGGGCGATCTCGATCTTCACAGCCGGGCTGGCGCGAAACGACGTGCCATATTGCTAACGTCCGCTCTGCTCGCGCAGGTCCGAGTCAAACAGGCCCTGGCACGGGTCACGGTGCCAGGCCCGCCCGTCCGGCCAGCCGGGCGAGGTAGGCGACCACCTCGTCCTCCGACCGGTCCGGCAGGCCGAACGCCACGTCGGTAACCCCGATCTCCTGCCAGCGCGCCAGTGTCCCCGGATCGGGCTTGCCAGCCAGCACGTGGACCTGCGGCTTCCCGGCGCGTCCGGCGTCGCGCCAGGCCTGAAGGAGACGTGCGACCTTGGCATCCAGGTCGGTCTCACCCGGCGTGGTCAGCCAGCCGTCGCCTGACCTGGCGATCCAGGCGAAAGCCTTGTCGCTCCCGCCCGCCCCGACGATGACCGGGATCCGCGGCCGCTGGACCGGCTTGGGCCAGGCCCATGAGGGGCCGAACGTCACGAACTCGCCCTCATAGCTGGCCTCGTCCTGCGACCAGAGTGCCTGCATCGCCTCCAGGTACTCGCGCAGCACGGTCCGGCGCCGGCCAGCCGGCACGCCGTGATCGCTCAGTTCGTCGGTGTTCCAGCCGAACCCCACGCCCAGCACCACCCGCCCGCCGGACAAGTGATCGAGCGAGGCAACGGTCTTGGCCAGCGTGATCGGGTCATGCTCCGCGGGCAGCGCCACCGCTGTCCCGAGCCGGATCCTGGAGGTCACGGCGGCGGCGCCGCTCAGCGCCACCCACGGGTCGAGGGTGCGCATGTAGCGGTCGTCGGGCAGTTCCTGGGTGCCGGTACGCGGGTGCGGCGCGTCCCGCCGGACCGGAATGTGGGTGTGCTCGGGGACGTAGAAGGTATCGAAGCCCGCCGCCTCGGCGGCCCGCGCTGCCCGTGCCGGGGTAATGCCACGGTCGCTGGTGAACAGCACGACGCCGTAGCGCATGGAGCACTCCCCTTCCTGATCTGGGGCATCGTCAGCGCACCTCGACGGTCACCGGCAGCATCGTGAAGCCGCGGACATTGGCCGAGTGGACGCGCTCGGCCTTGGCCTCGTCGACGTCGTACCGCCGGACGTGCCGGATGAACTCGGTGAGGGCGACGGTTGCCTCCAGCCGGGCCAGATTCGCGCCGAGGCAGTAGTGACGGCCAGAACCGAAGCTGATCTGCTGCGAGGTGTCACGGTCAAGGTCGTAGCGGTCAGGGTCGCTGAACACGGCCGGATCGCGGTTAGCCGAGCCGATCAGCAGCGCGATCCGCTGGCCGGCCGGCACCGTCTGGCCGTGCGCGGTGAAGTCGCTCGTCACCGTCCGCGCGATTACCTGGCTGGTCGAGTCGTACCGCAGCGTCTCCTCGACCCAAGGCGCGATGTAGGCCGGATCGCTCATCGGCTTGGCCAGCTGCGCGGGGTAACGCCAGCCCCAGTAGATCGCGTTGGCCAGCAGCTTCGTGGTTGTCTCGTTGCCCGCCACGATCATCAGGAACAGGAAGCCGACTATCTCGTCGTCGCTCAGCTTGTCCCCGTCGATCTCGGCCGCGAGCAGGGCTGACGTCAGGTCCGCTGCACCCTCGCCGCCATCGGGCCGGGCCCGGCGCTGCGCCACCATATCGACGAAGTACACGATCAGGTTGAGCGCGGCCTCGGACCCGGCGCGGGGCACGGCCGCCAGGCCGTCCTCTCGGTCCAGGAGCGTGTCGGCCCAGCCGCGAAGCTGCGCCCGGTCAGCCTGGGGAACGCCGACGAGCTCCGAGACCACGTCCATGGGCAGCAGGCCGGAGAATTCGCCGACGAAGTCGAACGTACCCTCGATCAGGCAGGCCGCCAGGTGCTTGCGCGCCAGCTCGCGGATCCGCTGCTCCAGGCCGATGACGCGCCGCGCGGTGAACCCGGCGGAGACTAGCCGCCGCATGCGCGTATGCCGAGGCGGATCCATGGCCAGGAACGACATGGCCCGGCGGGCTCTCGGGCCCCAGGCCGAAGCGTCGAGCGCGACGCCGTTGATGTTAGAGAACTGCGCGTGGTCGCGGAACGCGGCGGCGACGTCCTCGTGCCGGGACAGCGCCCAGAAGTCCAGCTCCTCGTTCCGGTACAGCGGCGCCTCATCGCGGAGCCTGGCGTAGACGGGGTAGGGATCGTCCTGGATCTGATAGTCATACGGGCTGAACTTGACCGGTGCGGTCATCGGGGGGTAACTCCATGATCAGCTCGGCGGCCTCCGCGAGGCGGTCCGCCATCCGCTCGTACGTGGTATAGCCGAGGCCTGCCTCGACCATGGCGCCGAAATAGGCGAGTTCGAGCAGCCGGGCCGCCGGGGTGGCGGCGCCTGCGGCTGCCTCGATCCGGTCGTGAATCTTCATTCCGATGTAGAGCCGGAGCTGGCGGACATCCGGCTCGCT
>JASHUE010000490.1:0-6160 GCA_030040195.1 Streptosporangiaceae bacterium
CAGCCGAAGATATCGGCCAGCTGGGCCAGGGTCAGGTTGTCGGGCGCGTTGCTGTTCTTGGTCGTCGCGTACGTGACCACGTCAGCGGCGAGCTTCACAAAGCAGATGCCGCCCGTCGCGCACGCCGGGTCCGCCCCCGGCTCGGTAGTGCTGCGGCCCCGCGACGACCGGGCGAAGTTGACGCACGGGTACGTCACGCCGCCGGACTTGGTCGTGCCGTAGGTCTCCAGCGCGGTGATACCCGCCGAGGAACCGTTGGGCCGGACATCCGGGCAGCCCTTCTTCAGCGTCACCGTCTCCTTGGTCGTTGCATTCTTGGCGGTCGGAGAGTAGGCGTCCCACTCGTAGATGTAGGGCGTCTTCGTGCTGTCCGTCTTGACGCCCAGGTCGTAGTTGTACGCGAGCTGGTCGCTGACGAACGAGATCGTCTCGGATCCGACGCCGATGATGTCCCACGCGTTGGGCGTCACCGTCTTGCCGGTATGGGGGTTGATCGGCTCGGCCAGGGCCGGAGCGGCCGTCAGTGCGGCCACCGTGGCCGCAGCCGCCGCCGCCGCGACCAGAGTCTTGATGATGCGCAAAGCGTCCTCCTACAGACGGGTCAGCGCGGGGAGACATGCGAGCATTCGCACGGACCGCCAGGTGGCCGTCGGCCCTAACCTTCCATGAGACCGAATTCAGCAACAAGAAACGTTCATGGGCATCTATCTAAGGATTTGGTGAACGCACATTGTCCGGAAAATGAAACTCCAGGTCAGACCGGCAGTCGCACATTTACTAGCAGAGGCGCGATTGGGACTTCTCTCACTATTACGGCAGCCGAGCAGCGCCTGCGCGATGCAATTAGCGAGCAGCGCCGCTAAATAACTTATCCTATTGGGATAGTCGGGTTTTTGCTTAGGTTAATTGAACCGTCGCAAAGAGAATCCGGCAAACTCGACCTCGTGGACATCCGGCCATGCCGACGGTGTGATCGCCGCTCGTTATCTCACGGCAGGGCGGCTGGCCCGGCGCCTGAGGGCGGGCCGCTGGGCTCATCGCCCGCCCACGGGTTGACGTAGATCGTGTGCCCGTCACTCGGCTCCTGGCGGGCAGGCCTCGGTCCGGCGGTGCTGGGAGCTGAGGGCCGGGACCCGGCCGGCCGCGCCCGGCGCAGTGCCAAGTAGTTCACGACCCCCGCGGTTACCGCGGCACCGATGCCAAGTTCCAGGCCGCCGACCGCAGCCACCTGCCACCCAGAAGGTCCGACCGCCGACAGCCTGCCGCTGCCGAGCGGCCCGCCGGAAAAGGCGGCGGCCAGGCCGAGCAGCGCCCCGGCCAGCAGTCCGCTTACCATCCCCCACAGAGGTGCCGCCTCGATACTCAGCACCGGAGCGGTCCGGATCAGCAGCCAGCCGCCGACTCCTCCGGCCGCATAGGGCAGGACCAGGACCACCGGAGCCAGCCAGGCGGGCATGGTCGGATGCACCCCCGGCGGCAGCGCGGCCAGCAGCGGGAAGGCGGGTAGCGGACCGAGTGACGCGCCGGTAGGAGCCACGACCGTGCCAACTCCCACGGCAAATCCAGGACCGAGCGTGAACGAGATCGCCCAGATCACGGCGTTAGGCACGTAGCCAATCTGGAGCAGGACCAGCAGCGCAGTGCCCACCCAGCCGGCCCCGAGGCTCCCCTGGAGGCTGGACGCCTCGCGCAGGTGCAAGGCGAGTGCGGTGCCCGCGAGCAAGGCTCCAGCCGCGGCCAGCACGCCAACCGATCCGGTGACCGCGGTGACAACCGAACGGGGCCGGTCCGGCACGAGCTCAATCAGCTGAGACCAGGGTGCGAGCGCGCGAGCGGCGCCAAGGCCCCCGGCGACCAGGCCCATCAGCAGGCCGCACACGGCAGCCTGCGGGACGGAGGCCGATATCCGCGAGGAGTGGCTTGCCAGCGCCAGTACGGCAGTGATCAACGAGTACGGCAGCGCGAGCGCGAACGCCGCGGTCCCGACCTGCTGAAGCCGAGCGACTGAGCCAGCCGCGACGACCCAGCGACCCGCCCGCCATAGCAGCGCACCGGGAAGCAGCACGAGGCCGAGCGGCAGCATCCCGATCGGGCCGGTGCCGCGCAGCGCGAAGCCGACGTGCTGGCCGACGAGCCAGAGCACCACGCCGGTGCGAAGCACCGACGGCAGGCCGAGTCCGGCGTGCGGCGCCGCTATCCACCCCACCAGCACCAGCACGATGACCACCGCCAGCCCGGAGGCGGTCACCGCGGCGGCCGCGATCGCTCCGGTCATGATCAGCGGCGGGACCGGGTCCTCGGCCGGCGTGGCCGCGCCGCCCCCGGACCTGCGCTGGCTGCGCGCGCGAACGGCGGAAGCAGTCACAAGACTCAAGCCTGGCAATCCAGCGCGCTTCGGCCAACCAGGCGCGCCGCGCGAGGCGGCAGCAGGTTCCGGCGGGCCCTGACGGTCGCCGCAACCGGGACCACGCGCGTGCTACGAACTAACGGCGCGCACGACCCGCGAACCAGCGGCGCGCACGACCCGCGAACTAGCGGTGCGGCGCGCACCACCAGTGAACCAGCGGCGCGCACCACCAGCGAACCAGCGGCGCGCACCACCAGCGGCCTCGGTGCCCGCCGGTTAGCCGGCCCTCATGATGTCCCGGACCAGCCGTGCCGTTCCGCTCGGCGTGCGCCCCACGCGGACCCCCACCTTTTCCAGGGCTTCCTTCTTAGCCTGGGCCGTGCCGGCCGAGCCGGAGATGATCGCGCCCGCGTGGCCCATCGTCCTGCCCTCGGGGGCGGTGAACCCGGCTACGTAGGCGACGACAGGCTTGGACACGTTCTTCTCGATGTAGGCCGCGGCCCGCTCCTCGGCATCGCCGCCGATCTCGCCGATCAGCACGATCGCGTCGGTCTCCGGGTCCTCCTGGAACGCCTGGAGACAGTCGATGTGCGTCGTGCCGATGATCGGGTCACCGCCGATGCCGACTGCCGTGGAGAACCCGATATCCCGCAGTTCGTACATCATCTGGTAGGTCAGCGTGCCCGACTTGGATACCAGGCCGATCCGGCCTTCGGAGGTGATATCCGCCGGGATGATGCCGGCGTTGGACTTGCCGGGCGAAGCCACGCCAGGGCAGTTCGGGCCGACGATCCTGGTGGCGTTGCCCTTGGCGCACGCGTACGCCCAGAACTCGGCGGTGTCGTGCACGGGTATTCCCTCGGTGATCACGACCGCCAGGGGGATGCCTGCATCGATGGCCTCGATCACCGCGCCCTTCGTCCCGGTCTCCGGAACGAAGATCACCGAGACATCCGCGCCCGTCTCCGCCATCGCGTCGGCGACCGTGCCGAACACGGGCACGCTGTGGCCCGCCAGTTCGACGGTCTGGCCGGCCTTGCGCGGGTTGGTGCCGCCGACCACGCTCGCGCCGGCCGCGAGCATCCGGGCGCCGTGCTTGCGTCCTTCCGACCCGGTGATGCCCTGCACGATGATCTTGCTGTCCGCGTTCAGGAAGATAGCCATCTCATGCTCCCGCGGTGGCCGCAGCGGCCAGTTCGGCGGCGCGTCGTGCCGCATCGTCCATCGTGGCGACCTGCTCGACCGCGGGGATGCCGGCGTCGTCGAGGATCCGCCGGCCCTCGGCCGCGTTGTTGCCGTCCAGGCGGACCACGATCGGGTGGCGCACCACCTCGCCCCGCTCGGCCAGCATCCCGATGGCGGACACGATGCCGTTGGCAACCGCGTCGCACGAGGTGATGCCGCCGAAGACGTTCACCAGCACGCTCTTGACGTTCGGGTCGGACAGAACGATGTCCAGGCCATTGGCCATTACCTCGGCCGAGGCGCCACCGCCGATGTCCAGGAAGTTCGCGGGCCTTACGCCGCCGAAGTCCTCCCCTGCGTACGCGACCACATCCAGGGTCGACATGACCAGGCCCGCCCCGTTCCCGATGATCCCGACCTGGCCGTCGAGCTTGACGTAGTTCAGGTGCTTGGCCTTGGCCCGCGCCTCCAGCGGGTCGGCGGCGCTCGGGTCGGCGAACCGGTTCCAGTCGTGCCGGTACGCCGCGTTGTCGTCGAGCGTGACCTTGGCGTCCAGCGCCACCAAGCCGCCGCTGCTGGTGTAGACGAGCGGGTTGACCTCAACCAGCGTCGCGTCCTCGCCGGTGAACACGGCCCACAGCTGCTCGGCCAGGGCAGCGGCGCCGGCCTGCGCCTCTTCCGGCAGCGCGCCGGCACGCACGATCTCCAGTGCCTTGCTGGAGTCGATGCCGGTCAGCGGGTCCACCTGGATCTTGGCCAGCGCCTCGGGCCGCTCGCGGGCGAGGTCCTCGATCTCCATGCCGCCCTCGACGGTGCACATGGACAGGAACGTGCGCTCGGACCGGTCAAGCAGGAAGGAGAGGTAGAACTCCTTGGCGATGTCGGTATCTCCGGCGACCAGCACCGAGTGCACGGTATGGCCCTTGATGTCCATGCCGAGGATCTTGCTTGCCTTCTCCTCCGCCTCCTCCGGCGTATCGGCCAGCTTCACTCCGCCTGCCTTGCCGCGACCGCCGGTCTTCACCTGCGCCTTGATCACCACCAGCGGCTTGGCGCCCGGGCGCGCCACGGCGAATTCCTCGGCGATCTGCCTGGCTTCTGCCGGGGTCGTGGCCACCCTGCCTTGCGGAATCGGGACGCCGTACTCGGCGAATAGCTCCTTCGCCTGGTACTCGAACAGGTCCACTCGGGTCCGTCCTTCGTGCTCGGATTGCGTTCACGGGCAAGACGGCCCGGCCACCAGAGGGCGTGCCGGGGCTAGCCCGCCCGGTGGCAGCCTAGTCCGCTGCCCGCATGCACCTCACCCTGGGTGCATCGGCCCGGCCTACGGGTGCTGGTGCGCAGCCTTGCTGCTGCCCAGGGCCGACTGGACCCACTCGACGATCTCGGTGGTCGTGGCGCCCGGCGTGAAGAGCTTGGCCACGCCCATCCGCTCCAGCTCGGCGATGTCCGCGTCGGGGATGATGCCGCCGCCGAACACGACGATGTCCTCGGCACCGCGTTCCTTGAGCAGCTCGAGCACGCGGGCGAACTGGGTCATGTGCGCGCCCGACAGCACCGACAGCCCAATCGCGTCGGCGTCCTCCTGCAGCGCCGCGGCCACGATCTGCTCAGGGGTCTGGTGCAGCCCGGTGTAGATCACCTCGACGCCGGCATCGCGCAGCGCTCGGGCCACGACCTTCGCGCCACGGTCGTGACCGTCAAGGCCAGGCTTGGCGACTATCACCCGGATGCTGCTCATGAGTCCTCCGACCAGGTCCCGACGCGGCGCCATCAGGCACCGAATTCAGGGTAACCGCCCTGGTTGACCGCGTGCGCGTCAGGCGCGACAGGCACCGCGCGCAGCGGCCCGTCGCCCCCAGCACCGCGGCGGCCCGTCGCCCCGCCCAACACCGCGCCGGCCCGTCGCCCGTACTGAACACCGCGAGCGGGCGTGCTAGAAGTGAAGCATGTCGGATTACTCGGTGCTGCCGGCTGGGGCTGGCGAGCGGCTCAACGTCCGCGGCAGCACATTGCTGTTCAAGGCCGTTGCGGCGACCACCGGCGACGCGTTCTCTCTGCATGAGCGGCATGTGCCGGCCGGCGGCAGGCGCCCGCCACCGCATGTGCACCCCGACCGCGTCGAGGCTTTCTGGGTGCTGGAGGGCGAGGCCGAGTTCGAGCTCGACGGCGAGGTGAACCGGGCGGGCGCCGGCAGTTTCGTGCTCGTTCCCGGCGGCGTCGCGCACACCTTCGGCGCGACCGCCGACGTAGCCGCGCGCATCCTGGTGCTGCACGCGCCTGCGCTCGACGACTATTTCCGCGAACTCGCCGAGCTCTGGGCCGGCGACGCTTTCCCCGAGCGCGAGGTCGAGCTCGACCTGATGCGACGGCACGGGATGCGCCCAGTCTGACTCAGCCCGCGAGGGCCGGAACGAATCGGGCATTCCGGGCTATGGAGCGCCCCCGTCCCCACTCCCTGTAAGTTGTCCCGTCGCATAAGCGATATGCCCGGATATAACGACAGCGAAAATCGGGAGAACTTACAGGGAGTCAAATGTCGGAGCCCTTGGCCACCGATGCCGCAGCCCGGACAAGGCCACGCTAAGCCCCTAGAGCTTCTCGATCGGCGCGTACCGCAGCAGGAGG
>JASHUE010000491.1:0-3192 GCA_030040195.1 Streptosporangiaceae bacterium
GGACGGCGCCGTGATGGAACGTCCGGCCAGTCGGCTGGCCCCGGGCGGCACGGTGCTGGTCTGGTACGACCCGGCCGATCCCGGCGACATCCTGGTGCCAGGGCGGGACGGGCGGCTCAACGCGGTGTTCCTGGCCGTCGGGATCTTGTTCATCCTCGGCGGGGCGGTCATCGGCGGGTTCGGGCACTAAGCAGCCGCACGTCAGTTGCGGTCGGCAATGACGTGCACATCGATGCCCGCGGGGCCGGCCGCCTTGATGACCCGCGCGACGTTCGAGCCGCCCCCGGCGAGCTGCCGCCACCGGCTCCGCCGTGACGAGCCGAGCACGATCTGCGTGATCTGGTGCTTACGGGCGAACGCCGTGATCGCGGCCGGCGGGTCGTTGTCGCGAGCCTCGTGCCAGCTGGCGCCGACGTCCTCGGTCAGTTCGCGGAGCTTGTCGACCTCCGGGCGTTCCCGGTTGCCGCTGTCGTCCTCCGGAGCGACGTGCAGTACCTCGAGGCTGGCCCGCAGGCGGGCCGCGATGCGGGAGGCCCGGCGGATCAGCGCCTCGCTGCCGGGCCCGGGAGTCACGGCGGCCATGATCCGCTCGGTGGTCTCCCAGACGACCGGCGGCTTCTGCTCGTCCAGCCGCTTGAGGAGCTCCTCATCGGTCTCGTCGGCAAGGAACCGGAGCGCGAGCTCGCGCAGGGCGGTGAGGTTCTGGGCGCGGAAGAAGTGCGTCAGCGCTTGCTCAACTTTTTCCTGGGGATAGATGTTCCCGTGGATCATGCGTCGGCGCAGCGCCTCGGGAGAGGAATCGACCAACTCGATCTGGTCAGCCTTGCGTACGACCCAGTCGGGGACGCGCTCGCGCACCTGCGTGCCGGTAATCAGCTCGACCTCGTCCGCGAGGCTCTGGAGGTGCTGGATGTTGACGGTCGAGATGACGTTGATCCCGGCATCCAGGAGCTCGAGGGCGTCCTGCCAGCGCTTCTGGTTCCGGCCCGAGCCCGGCACGTTCGTGTGGGCAAGCTCGTCCACCAGGGCGACCTGAGGCCGGCGGGCAAGCACCGCCTCCAGGTCCATCTCCGGCAGCGTGCTGCCGCGGTAGTCGACCATCTTGCGCGGAATGACCTCCAGCCCGGTGACGAGGTCCTCGGTGAGCTTCCGCCCGTGCGGCTCGACAAAGGCGATCGCGACGTCCGTGCCGCGGCTGAGACGCCGATGCGCCTCGCTCAGCATGGCGTAGGTCTTGCCAACGCCCGCCGCGGCGCCCAGGTAGACGCGGAAGTGCCCGGCCGCCTCGACCATCCCGGCGGTCTCTTCGCTGGTGATCTGCTCAGCCCTTTCTCGCGATGGTCTGACCATCATCGCGTGCTCGAGAGGCAGCGCCCTGCATGGGTGTCGTTAATGATCAGCCCGAGGCCGCACAGAACCTGTTAGTGATCGACTGCCTGACCGTCGGGGAATCCACAATCCTCGATGGCTGACGCGCCTCACCTGGCCCTTTTGGAGTGCACATGACCGTTGTCGAAGCGATACTCCTCGCCTTGGCCGTCGCGGTGTTCGTCTACCTCGGGATCGCGATGTTCAAGCCGGAATGGTTCTAGCCATGACCGACGTCTGGATGGTTTTCACGATCCTGGCGTTCTTCGGAGCCGCGGCCCTGCTGGTACGGGCCCTGGGCCGGGTAGTCGCCGACAGCGCGAGCGAGCTTGACGACGAAAGCGACGCCGAGGCCGGCGATCCGGCCGCTGGCGGGCCCGACTCGATGCTCGAGGCGGGGCGCCGACCGTGAACGAGCCAGATACCGGGGCCGGCGGGGGCGCGGTGACGCTGCGGCCCGAGATCCGGCCACCGAAAGTCCGGCGACGCCCGGGCATGGCGATGCTCGACCCCTCGATCATGCGCCGCGCCGTCCCCGAGGCGTTCGTGAAGCTCGATCCGCGGCACATGGTCAGGGTCCCGGTCATGTTCGTCGTCGAGATCGGGAGCGTCGTCACCACTATCGAGTTCATTGCCAGTCCGAACCTGTTCGTCGGCCTGATCGCGCTGTGGCTGTGGGCGACCGTGCTGTTCGCCAACTTCGCCGAGGCGGTCGCCGAAGGGCGGGGCAAGGCGCAGGCCGATACGCTTCGCCGCAGCCGGCGGGAGACCCCGGCGTTCGTGCTGCAGCCCGATGGCACCACCCGCCAGGTCCCGTCGACGAGCCTGCACGCTGGTGACCTGTGCGTCGTCACCGCCGGTCAGCTGATCCCTGGTGACGGTGACGTCATCGAGGGCATGGCCGTAATCGACGAGTCGGCCGTCACCGGCGAGTCGGCTCCGGTGATACGCGAGTCCGGCGGCGACCGGTCGGCCGTCACCGGGGGCACAGTCGTGCTGTCCGACCGCATCGTCGTGCGTATCACCTCTAATCCTGGCGAGACGTTCCTGGACCGCATGATCGCCCTGGTCGAGGGGGCGAGCAGGCAGAAAACGCCGAACGAGATCGCACTCGACATTCTCATCGCCGGGCTGACGCTGATCTTGCTGGTCGCCGTCGTGACACTGCAGCCGATGGCGATCTACTCCAAGGCGATCCAGGCCACTGCCGTGCTCGTCGCGCTGTTCGTCTGCCTCGCTCCCACCACCATCGGCGGCCTGTTGTCGGCGATCGGGATCGCCGGGATGGACCGGATGGTGCAGCGCAACGTGCTGGCCATGTCCGGGCGGGCTGTCGAGGCCGCCGGGGACTGCTCGACTCTGCTGCTGGACAAGACCGGCACGATCACCTACGGGAACCGGATGGCCGCCGCGTTCATCCCGGTCGGCGGGACGAGCGAGTCCGAACTGGCAGACGCCGTCCTGCTGTCGAGCCTGGCGGACGAGACGCCGGAGGGGCGGTCGATCGTCGAACTCGCGCAGTCGCGGTACTCCCTGCCCGAGCCGGACGTGTCCGGTGGCGAGATGGTGCCGTTCTCGGCCCAGACGCGGATGAGCGGCATCGACCTCGACGGCCGGTCGATCCGCAAGGGCGCCGCCGACTCGGTGCGCACGTGGGTCCGGGAGCAGGGCGGAGCGGTGCCGCCCGACCTCACGCCGATCGTGGAGCGGATCGCGAACGACGGCGGGACCCCGCTCGTGGTGGCTGACGGCCCGCGGGTGCTCGGTGTCATTCACCTGAAGGACACGGTCAAGCAGGGCATGATCGAGCGCTTCAAGGAACTG
>JASHUE010000492.1:0-2581 GCA_030040195.1 Streptosporangiaceae bacterium
GCGGCGGCTGGGCCGCGCCGGCGCCCGCCGCCGCCTGGGCCGCCCGCTCGCGGATGAGCGCGCGGGCCCGTTCGGGGTGCAAGCTGTGGGCTGCGAGCCGGCTCACGTGCTCCTTCACCACGGCCTGGTGCACGCCGGGCGCGAACCTTGCCGTTTCCGCGCAGGCGCAGCGATCGCCCGTGACCAGGACGACCGGCACGCCGTAATGAGCCGCGACGAGCGAGTTGATGCCCGCTTCGCCGGTCACGATGCCGTCGATCCTGGCCTCGATGACCGCCCGCGGGTTATAGGTGTGCGAGAGCCCCGCGGCCGCGCCGACCGAGCCGTGATAGGAGATGAACATGACAGCGTCGAAGCTGCCGTCGAGACCTTGCATCATGTACAGCGGTTTGTGGCTGCCGGAGATATAGGACGCCTGGCCGGCCAGCTCGGCCGCCGGAAGGTTGCGCATTGCGCCGTGCGAGTCGTTGACCACGATCTCGGTGGCGCCGCCGCTGATAGCGCCCTCGATCGCGGCGTTCACCTCCTCGAGCAGGAGCCGGCGTCCGGCCGCGGCCTGCGGGCCGTCGCCGACGCACTGCTCCCAGTCGACCACTCCGGCGGTGCCCTCCATGTCGGTGGACAGGAAAACCTTCATGACGTCGCTCCCTCGCGCCGGGCGCCGTGCCGCCGATGACAACCTGAATGATCCGGCCGACGTAGATTACAGGCGATACACGGGGCCTACCTGTGTTGTAACGTTCGCGCCGTGCGGTATGTCGTGATCGGCTGCGGAGCCATCGGCGGCACCGTCGCGGCCGGGCTCGCCCGTGACGGCCACGACGTGCTGGTCAGCGACGCCGATGAGGAGGTCGTCGCCGCCGTCAATTCGGCCGGGCTGCGCATCGAGGGACCGGTCGAGCAGTTCACCGCGCATCCGAGCGCCGTGCTGCCCGCCGACCTGCCCGACCAACTCGACGGACCAGTCCTGCTCGCGGTGAAGGCGCACCACACGGCAGCCGCGGCCGCGACGCTGGCCGGCCGGCTAGACGGCGATGCGTTTGTCGTCTCGCTGCAGAACGGCCTGCCGTCGACCGAGTTGGCCGCGGCCGTCGGCGAGGACCGGGTGGTCGAGGCGGTCGTCAACTTCGGCGCCGACGTGCTGCGGCCCGGCGTGGTGCTGCGCGGTAACCGGGCCTCGTTCTTGATCGGCGAACTGGACGGGCGGCCAAGCGACCGGGTCGCCGCGCTTGCCGCCGACATCGCCGACGCCGAGGCGACCGCCGACATCCTGGGCTTCATCTGGGCCAAGGAGGCCTGCGGTGCGATGCTGTTCGCCACGGCCGTCGGTGACCTGCCCATTCACGCGGTGTTCGCTGACCCGGCCTACCGGCGGCTGCTGACCGCGGTCGCTGAGGAGGTCCTCGCGCAGGCGCCGGTCAGAGTGCCGCCGCTGGACGGCTTCGATCCCGTGGACCTGGACGGGTCCTTCGCCCGGCTTGCCGAGTTCAACCGGCAGTCGGCGAAGACACACTCAGGGATCTACCGCGACCTGGCCATCCGGCGCCGGCCGACCGAGGCCAGGGCGATCCTCGGATCGCTGGACGGCTTCCTGATCGGCAAGGTCCGGGACCTGATCCTCGCGATCGAGAGCGGCGAGCGCTCCTGCTCGCGGGAGAACCTGGATTTGCTTGCCGCTTACGAACGGCTGGAGCGACTCGGCCGGCCGCTCAACGCCGTTGTATCGGTGGCCGGCGCTCCGGCTCGCGCGGCCACCGGCCCGCTCGCCGGCCGGCCGGTCGCGGTCAAGGACATCATCAGCGTCTCGGGCCTGCCGACGCGGTGCGGCAGCCCGGCCAGCGATCCAGCGCCGGCCAGCGCCGATGCCCCGCTGGTAGCGCGGCTGCGGGCCGCCGGCGCCGAGGTCTTCGCCACGGCGCAGTGCCTGGAATACGCGGCCGGGTTCGCACATCCAGACGTCGGCGACACGCGCAACCCCCGCGATCGCTCGCGGACCTCGGGCGGCTCCTCCGGGGGCTCGGCCGCGCTCGTCGCGGCCGGCGTCTGCGACCTGGCGATCGGCACGGATACCGGCGGCTCGATCCGCATTCCGGCCGCCTACTGCGGGATCGTCGGCCTCAAGCCCACGTACCGGCTGGTGCCGATCAGCGGCGTCTTCCCGCTCGCCCCGAGCTGCGACCACGCCGGCACCCTGACGGCCACCGCCGCCGATGCGGCCGCGCTGCTCGCGGTGCTAGCCGACGGGCAGGGCGCGGAGTTTCCGCCGGGAGACGGCCCGCCCACGGCGGGCGTGCTGGCCGCCGAGTTTTCCGATCCGTCGGTGACGCCCGAGGTAGGCGAAGCCCTTGAGGCGGCCCTGGCTACGCTGGCCGCCGCGGGCTGGCAGCTGCGCGAGATCCGCTCACCGTGGCTGGACGAGCTCGGCCGGTGGGAGCGGGTCCTGGCCGAGATCGTCGCCAGCGAGGCGAGTGAGGTTCATCGTTCCCGTGACGTGACCCGGTATGCCGAGGGAACGAAGGCGCTGCTGCAATTCGGCAGCACCGTCACCCGAGCGCAGTACGCGCAGGCGCAGGCCAGCCGG
>JASHUE010000493.1:0-2867 GCA_030040195.1 Streptosporangiaceae bacterium
GTGCTCACTGGCTTGTGCTTCATTCCGCAGGCGGCCGGAGCGTTCGCGCTGGCCGGACCGGCCGGGCGGTTCGTCCCGGCTCTCGGACCGCGCCGCGCGCTTGGCATCGCCCTGATGGTCGCGCTGCTCAGCCTGGCCGGGTCGGCCGCCTCGGTGCTCGCCGGTTCACTCGCCGGGCTGCTGGGAGCCCAGTTCACGCTCGGTGTCGCGGCCCGGCTCAGTCAGGTCGCCTCCACTCTGGCTGGCACGAGCGGTCCGGTCGCTGCGCAGTCTGAGGGAACCGCCAGCGCGCTGCTGACCGCCACCCGGCAGTGCGGCTCGGCGCTTGGCGTCGCCATTGTCTCCGCGCTGCTGGTCGCCGCACACGGCAGCTTCGCCCACCGCACGGCCGTGGCGATGCTCGTGGGCGCCGGCTTCGCCCTGGTCGGCCTGCTGGCCACCCTGGTGGTGCCACCCGGCCCGCCGCACCCGGAGAAACCGCGCCCCGAGCACCTGTTCCACCATCTTGGCGGCGGGATGCCCTGACTTCTTCACGACTGAGCCGGCGGCTGACCGCCAGGCGGCGGGTGATGAGGGGTATAGACCCGGCCCAGGCTTCCCGGCCCCACGTGGATGACTGGCGGCCGGGGGCGGGCGGCGACCACTTTGTCAGAAGACCACGGCGCCGGAGGGGCGTACAGGTAGGCGTCTCGCCGGTAAGGGATGCCGTGAAAGTCGGCGATATGCCGGAGGGAGTTGATCCCGGCGTGCAGGCACATTCCCACTTCCGGGCCCGAGTCGTGGTCGACGGCCGTCAGCGCCAGACCCGCGGCATCCCAGCCCTGCCACGTTACGGTCAGCACCGTCTGGGGCCCGGCCGGACGCCACAGGCGGCTGAGGATGACCGAGCCGACCGGGGGCAGCCCGGTGCGCATAGCGAGCTTGGTGACCAGCGCCTCCCGTCGCCCGAAGGCCGCATACAAACTCGGCAGATAGGCAATGATCAAGGCCAGGAGGCCGACGCCGAGAACTGCTTCGACAAAAGCCGCGGCACTCGCGCCACCCGGGCCGGACATCACGCCCAGCGTGGTCGGCGCCGACGCCGAGGGCTGAACGCCCGCCCGGCAGAGCCCCCGGCGAGCGCCCACTGCACGCCCGCGACGACGATGCGCGCCAACGTCAGCAGCATGCCCGCTCTACCAGCAAACCGTTAATGCCCGGGCGAACCGAACACCCAGCTTGTGCCTACGCAGAACGGTTCTCAACCACACACAAGAGGCAATGACGCCGAGGACGATGAGCGCGACGGTGGCGACCACCGAGAACAGCACGAACGTCGCAGTCGGCTGGGTCGCGAGCAGGGCTCCCATGCAGGCCCCCAGCAGCAAGAAGACGCCAGCCCATAGCCAGGTCGCGCCCTGGAAGAACCGGTGCAAGCACGGCTGCCGGATGGGCGGCTGCCGGAGACAGATAACCTCGCCCGCCAGCTTTTCGGCGAGCGGCTTATCGCTGGACGCGGTACGGGCGAACAGGACGCACAGGACCAGGTTTGCCAGCGGGAAGTGCAAGAGGAAGATCCACAGGTCGCCAGTGCCAATGGCGAGCGCGGTCTGCAGCGTGAGGATGACCACCATGATCATTACCAGGCCAGGTACGGACCCGGTCATGACCTTGCGGATCCCTGCCGTAATCCAGGTTGCAGCCAGGCCGGCCAGCAACCCGACGTTCCGGCCGCCCAGCCACGCCCCGATCGCCAGGGCGGCGACCGGAAACCCGATCGATTCGATCAGGTTCCAGGCGGCCGTGCGCGCCAAGCACCACGGCGGGGGGAGTTCCAGGTCCTGGCCCACCGAGCCAGTGTAGGAGCTAGCCGAAGGCTGCCGGGCCCAGCGCCGAAGGCGCGGCGAAACAGGGCGAAACCGTGCTGACCTGGTCATGCGAACCGGGCGGCGAGCAAGCGGTAGACACGGGGAAGACCGACCTTCAGGCGGGCCGGAAGCGACAGCCACGCGGGAACGACGATGTCGTCTCGCCCGTGCTCCACCGCGTCGGCGATGACATCCGCTATTCGCGCGGCGCTGAGCAGCCGGGGGTGCTGCCGCTCGTAAGGCACCTTGCGCCGCTCAAAGAAAGCGGTGTCGACGACGCCAGGGCTCACCAGGCTTACCCCTATTCCGGCCGGCCGCAGTTCCGCCCGCAGGGTCTCGGCCAGGCACCCGAGACCGGCCTTAGTCGCGGAATACCAGGCCTCGCCGGGTGCGCCGACCAGCCCGGCGATCGACCCGACGAAGACCAGCCGGCCAGTTCCCGGAGTCAGGTGGGGTATCGCGGCACGGGCCAGATGCGCGGCAGCACGCAGGTTGACATCGAGGAGCGAGTCAATGTCCGACTCGTTCATGGACGCAAAAGAGCCTGCCCAGCCGATTCCGGCGTTCGAGACCACGATGTCCAGGCCGCCGAGGGAACCAGCCGCCACCGAAACGGTGCGCTCGGCGCAACCAGATTCGCGCAGATCCCCCGCGATGACGACGCCGCTGGTGTCGGCGGCGACCGCCTGCATGGCCGCCAGGTTGCGACCGCCAATGGCTACGAGGGCGCCGCGGGCGGCGAACGCCCTGGCCGTTGCCGCCCCGATGCCACTTGAGCCCCCGGTGATGAGCGCCCGCAGTCCGGTCAGAGGCCAGCGCTGGCGACCAGAAGAAACCGTCACCAGCTCACCGTCCTCGGCCTGCAAGTCTGCGCGCGGCTGCGACCGCCCCGAATACCGCGCAACCCCGAGAAAATCAATATCTGCCATCGGCAGTGCGCCGATGGCAGATATGGCTATTCCGCCGAGCAGATATAAACGCTGTCGGCAAACGCGGTCGCCGGCAGAATAGCTAGTTACT
>JASHUE010000494.1:0-5266 GCA_030040195.1 Streptosporangiaceae bacterium
AGCGGGTACGGCTGGCCCCGGCGGCAGTGATCGCCGAGCGCTATCCGCATGAGCTGTCCGGCGGCCAGCAGCAGCGCATCGTGATCGCGATGGCGCTGGCCAGTGAGCCGCGGTTGCTCATCCTTGACGAGCCGACGACCGGCCTGGACAGCCAGGTCGAGACCGAGATCATGGCGCTGGTCGACGGACTGCGGGCCGAGCTCGGCTTCGTGAGCATCCTGATCAGCCACAACCTGCCGCTGGTGGCCGCGCACTGCGAGCGCATCGGCGTGCTGCAGCGCGGCGTCCTGGTCGAGGAGGGCGCGGCCGCCGACGTGCTGCTGGCCCCGCAGCATCCCTACACTCGTGCGCTGATTGCCGCGCTGCCCGACATCAGCGCGAAGCGCCGCGCCGTTCCGAGGGCCGCGATTGTCGCTGACCGCGCGCAACCGCCCGTGCTGGCCGGGACCGGGGTGACCGGAACCGGGGTGACCGGGACCGGTGCGGCCGGAACCGGGGTGACCGGGACCGGTGCGGCTGGGACGCGAGCGGGCGAGGACCGGGCGGCCGACGGCCAGGGGGCCGGGGCTGAGGACGGCCCGCTGGTCACGGTGGCAAACCTCACTAAGCGGTACCACCGCAAGACGGCGCTGCGTGACGTCTCGTTCACGATCGGCCGGGGCGAGGTGCTTGGTCTCGTCGGCGAGTCGGGCAGCGGCAAGACCACCCTGGGACTCAGCGTGGCCGGGCTGACGCGCTACGACGGCAGGATCAGCTTTGCCGTCACGGACCGCCACCGGGGCCGTAAGGTGTTGCCGCGCGTGCAGGTCGTCTTCCAGGGCGCCGACGCCTCCCTGAACCCGCGCCGCACCGTCCGCCGGGTGCTGGCCCGGTCTATCGAGCTGCTCGGCGGCAGCCAGAGCGTCGAGAGCCTCGCGGCCCGGACCGGCCTCACCGAGGACTTGCTCGACAAGCTGCCGCATCAGCTCTCTGGCGGGCAGAAGCAGCGGGTCGCCATCGCCAGGGCCTTCGGCGGGCCCGTGCCGCTGGTGATCTGCGACGAGCCGACTTCAGCCCTCGACGTGTCGAGTCAGGCACGGCTGCTTGAGCTGCTCGCCGAGCTGCAGGCGCGCACCGGGGCCTCCTACCTGTTCATCTCGCATGACCTGGCCGTCGTGCGCCAGGTTTCTGACCGCGTCGGCGTCCTGTATGACGGTGAGCTGGTAGAGCTGAAGGATGCCGACCAGATCTTCGAGCGGCCCGAGCACCCGTACACCAGGGCCCTGGTCAGCTCGGCGCTCTCGCTGCGCCGGCCGGCCGGCCGGTGACGGCACGCGGCCGACAAGAGGAAAGGACCTTATGCCAATCGAGCTGCGTTCCTGGATCAATCCGCAGTCCTACGCCAACAGCTACTCGACAGCGCCGATCGCGCGCGAGGCAGCGTACTTCACGCCGGTGCCGGAACCGGTTACCGCTGACCCGGATTACATCAGCGCCGAGGCTCGCGAGTACGAGGCCGGGGGCTACGACGCCAGCATCATCCCGCAGAGCGCGACGTGGCCAGACGTCACGGTGACCGCCGCGTGGGCGCTGGCGCACACCGAGCGGCTTCGCGTCGTACTGGCGCATCGTCCGGGAACGCAGGCTCCGACCGCCGCCGCCCGGGCCATTGCGACCCTCGACCGCGTCTCGGCCGGCCGGGCGGGCGTCCACCTGATCCTCGGCAGCCGGAGCGGCTCGGACCTGCCGCGCGACGGGGATCTCGCCGACCGCGAGGCCCGGTACCGGCGCGCGGCCGAGTACCTGGAGATCTTTACCGGCGTGCTGACGAGAGACGAGCCGTTCGACTTCGACGGAGAGTTCTACCAGGTGCGCGGGGCGTTCTCCGGGGTGAAGCCGGTCCAGTCACCCCGCCCGGTGATCTCGGTGCCGGCGGAGTCGCCGGAGGCGGTCGAGCTTGCTGCCCGGTTCGCCGACGTGCTGGCCTTCCACGGCATCTCCCGCGCGAAGGCGGCCGAGAAGATCGCGCAGGGCCGGGCGGCCGCGAAGGCCGCGGGCCGCAGTCCCGGTTTCTGGATCAATCTCAACATGCTCGTCGGCGAGACCGATGAGGACGCCCGCCAGCATCTGCGAGACCTCGAGCAGTCGGTCCGGCGGCTGCAGGAGTTCCGGTCAGGCGGCTCGCGGCCGGCGGTCCGCTCCATCCGCGAGGACCGGTTCGCCGATCTCAGCCCGGCCGACGAGTCGTGGGAGGACGACGTCCTGTACCTGGGTCTGACCAGGCTCGCCCGCGCCACCCCGACGCTCGTCGGCTCGCCCTCCACGATCGCCGATGCGGTCCTCGCCTACCACGACCTGGGGGTCGGCGTCGTCACGCTCGGCAGCCACGTCACCAGCCAGCGGGATGCCGAGTTGCGCCGCCAGACGCTCCGCCTGATCAAGCAGGCCGTCGCCGCCCGCGACTGCGCCGCCAGGCCCGCAGCATGAGCCGGACACAGATCCGGCGGCGAGCAGGGGAAACAGCATGAGCGCTCGCCCCGCGCACCTCACCGCGTTCCTGACCGGCGTGGGATACCACGAGTCTGCCTGGAGGCTGGCAGATCCGGCGGACCTCGTCGGCCCGGCCCGGTTCGGCGTGCTGGAGCGGGCGGCGCAGGCAGCCGAGCGGGGGCTGCTCGACGCGGTGTTCTTCGCCGACTCACCGGGGCTCGCGGTCTTCCGCGCGCGGTACTTCCCGCAGGTCGGCTTCGACCCGCTGGAACTGCTGGCGGCGCTGTCCCGCACCACCACCCGGATCGGATTGATTGCGACCGCGTCCACCACCTACAGCGCGCCGTACGATCTGGCGCGCCGGCTCGCCACCATCGACCACCTCTCCGGCGGCCGGGCCGGGTGGAACATCGTGACCACCAGGTACGCGGGCGCGGCCGGTAACTTCGGGCTCGCCGCCCACCCCGATCCGGCGGACCGCTACGCGCGGGCGGAGGAGTTCGTCGACGTGGCCACCCGGCTCTGGGACAGCTGGGATGCCGACGCCGTCGTGTGCGACCAGGAGAAGGGAATCTGGGCGGACACCGGCCTGATCAGGCCGGTCGACTTCCACGGCCGGTTCTTCGACGTCGCCGGGGCGCTGACGCTGCCCCGCTCCCCGCAGGGCCGGCCCGCGTTCGCGCAGGCCGGGTCGTCCGGGCCCGGTATCGAGCTCGCCGGCAAGAGCGCCGACCTGGTCTTCACCGCCCAGCCGGACATCCCCGCCGGGCGCCGCTTCCGCGAATCGGTCCGGGCGGCCGCCCGCCGCCACGGGCGGGATCCGGACGACGTGCTCGTGCTGCCCGGCGTCGCATTCGTGCTCGGCGGCACGGAAGCCGAGGCGCGCGCGCGGCGGGCCGACCTGGAAGACAACGTCGACCCCGAGTTCCGCTGGCGCAACCTGGCGCACAACGCCGGGCTCGACGCCGCCCTCATCGACCCGGACGCCCCGCTGCCGGAGGACGCGCTGGCCGCGGCCAGCCGCACCAGCCGGACCGACGAGGTCGCGCGACGCACGCGGGAGACCGGCAAGACCTTCCGGCAAATCGCCGACGAGCTGACCGGGCTGCCCGGCGGCCTGGAATTCACCGGAACGCCGGAGCAGCTCGCCGATCTCATCGGGACCTGGCTGGCACAGGGCGCAAGTGACGGCTTCACGCTGCAGCCGACGACGCTGCCCGGCGCGCTGGAACAGTTCACCGATCACGTGGTCCCGATCCTGCAGGCCAGGGGCCTGCACCGGACCGAGTACAGCGCCACCACGCTGCGCGGCCACCTGCGGGACGACCGGTGACCGGGCTGCGTGTCGCGATCCACTCGGATCTGCGCGAGCACGGCGACCAGGCGAACGTCTACCGCGAGACGCTCGACTTGTTCACCCGCGCCGAGGAGCTCGGCTTCGACAGCGCCTGGGTGCGCTCCTACCACTTCCGCCGGACGAGCAGCACTCCCGGCTTCAGCTTTCCCGGCGGGCTGCCGTCGCCGTTCACCTTTCTCGGCGCCCTTGCCGGGCGCACCACGCGGATCCGGCTGGGGACCTCCGTGGTACCGCTGCCGCTGGAGAACGTCGTCCGGGTCGCGGAGGACGCTGCCGTGCTCGACGCGATCAGCGGCGGCCGCCTGGAACTCGGAGTCTCGAACGGCGGGCAGCCACCGATCGCGGCCGCCCTCGGAGTCGCGCTCGACCCCGACCGGGATCGGAAGAAGGCCGCCTACCTGCAGACCCTCGGCCACCTTTGCAGCATCCTCCAGGGCGACCCGATCAACGGAACCGAGCACGTACTGAACCCGCCGGCCCCCGGGCTGACCGCGCGCATCTGGGAATCCGCGCTCACCGAGCAGACCGGCCGGGACGCGTCCAGGCGCCGCAACGGCGTGCTCATCGGCACCACGCAGACCGTGCCGGCCGAGATTACGGCCTCGGCGTACCACGAGTGCCTCGGGCCCGGCCTCGTTCCCCGCATCGGCCTGGTCGTCCATGTCCATCCCGCCGCGGACCGCCGCACCGGCCTCGGCGAGCTCGCCGACGACGTGGAGACCGTGTACGCCTGGGGTAAGGGCTGGCTGCCGCCGGCTGTCACGCTGGCGGAGAAGGCGGCGGCCATCAACGTGCACTACGGCACGCCCGCCCAGATCGCCGAGTCGATCAGCGCTTTCCCCGCGTTCCCGCTGACGACCGAACTCCAGTTCTCGGTGGGCTACGGGACCCGGCATCCCGGCCAGCGCCTCGAGGCGGTCGAGGCCATCGCCGGGGAGATCGCGCCGCTGCTCGGCTGGAAGCCAGAAGGGATGTCATGACCACGCGCGAGAACGACCAGCCGCTGACCCTGGGCGCGTACGCGATCCTCAACGAGGCACGCGACCAGGCCCGCAACTACCACGAGGCGCTTCACCTGTTCGCCCACGCGGAGCGGCTGGGAATGGAAGGCCTCTGGGTGCGCCAGTTTCACCTGCGCCGTCCTGGCCCCGGCGCGCAGCCAGCCGCCGGCGGGCTGCCGTCGCCGTTTGTCTTCCTCGCCTGGCTGGCCGCGCGAACCAGCCGGCTGCGGCTGGTCACGGCCGCGGTCACGCTGCCGCTGGAGAGCCCGCTGCGGGTTGCGGAGGACGCCGCCGTGCTCGACGCGCTCAGTGGCGGGCGAGTCGAACTCGGTCTGGCTAACGGCGGCGGGACGCCGGGCCTGGCGGAGCTATTCCGCGGCAGCGCCGACGGCGGCGACCCCGACAGCCGAAGGCGGTCCTACCAGGCTGCACTGGACAG
>JASHUE010000495.1:0-3596 GCA_030040195.1 Streptosporangiaceae bacterium
GTCCGCGGCTCCCCATGCCGCGGCCGGCGCTGCGGGCCGGTGGCAGCGAATGGCCAGCCGACATCCGTGGCCGGTGGCCGGAGTGTTCGTCGTGCTGCCGGCCCTCGCCGCCGGCACGACGATTGCCGTGCTTCCAGCGGCCGACTCCGGACCAACCGCGGTGACCATAACCCGCAGCGAGTGCGCCCCCGGATGGACCTCAGCCACTGCCGGGACCCACACGTTCACGGTCCACAATCAGTCCGGCATGCCCGGCGAGATCAACCTCGACGATGCCTCCGGCGACATCGAGGCCGAGATCGAGACGATCGGCCCGGGGACAAGTGCGGAGCTCACCGCCACGCTCGTCAGCGGGACCTACGTGTTCAGGTGCTTCATGGGGAGCCAGCAGGGAACGGCTTCTGAACCGATCCAGGTGACCGGCACGGCGAACGCAAGCGTCGCCAGCCCGGCTTCCACCAACCCGCTCGCCAGCAGCCCGTCCGCCGTCAAGCCGGTAACCGTCGCCGATCTGGCCGGCCCGAACGAGCAGTATCAGGCGTACGCGGCCGGACAACTCGCGGCCCTGGCGCAGGCCGTTACCCGGATCCGGGCCGACCTGCGCGGCGACGACGTCGCCGCGGCCAGGGAGGACTGGCTCGCCGCGCAGCTGGACTGGGAGCGGGTCGGCGCCTCCTACGACAGCTTCGGGCCGCTCGGCCTGGCCGTCGACGGCCTGCCGGACGGCTATCCCGGTGGTGTCAACGACGAGCATTTCACGGGGCTGCACCGGCTGGAGTACGGCCTGTGGCACGGCCAGAGCGCTGCGGCCCTGCTGTCGGTCGCCGCGACCCTGGCCCGCGACGTCGCGGCGGTGCAGGAGAACCTCACCTCGGCGGCCCTGGCCGGCGACCCGACGAACCTGCCAATCCGTACCCACGAGATCCTCGAGGACGCGCTGCGCGACCACCTGTCCGGGATTGACAACCAGGGCGGCGGTGCCGCGTTTGCCATGACCTACGCCGACACCCAGGTCACGCAGGCGGTGCTTGGCTACCTGACCCCGCTGCTCAATGCCCGCCAGCCCGGCCTGCCGGCCATCGCCGGCAGCCAGCTGGCCATCCTGCAGCAGGCGCTGCTCGCGACCCAGGTCGACGGCCAGTGGGAGTCGCTCGGCACGGCTTCCCTGTCCGCCTGCGAGCAAGTAGATGCCGCCATCGACGCCGTGCTGGAGACCCTCGACGCCGTTCCCGACCTCCTCGAAGTTCCCCCGACCCACTGACGCCTGCCGCGCGAACCCCGCCAAGGAGCGAGAACTCATGACCGTCAGCCGACGCAGCTTCCTGAAGGGCACGGCATCGGGCGTTGCCGGCACGGCGCTCGGCGCCGGCGTGCTGGTGGAGGGCGCGCGCGTGGACGCGGAGGCGGCGACCGGCAGCGGCCCGGTCACGAGGGCGGCCTACCCGTTCCACGGCGCCCACCAGTCCGGGGTGCTCACGCCGGGACCAGGGGACAAGCAGGCCTACGCATGCGTCGCCGCCTTTGACTGCACCGTCACGAACGCAGCTGACCTGGTGCTGCTTATGTACGAGCTGACTGACCGGGCCTGGTTCCTCACGACGGGCGGCACGCCGCCCAACCTGGGCGTTGGGCAGCCGCCCTCAGATAGCGACGTCCTGGGGCCGGTCGTCCTGGCGGACGGGCTGACCATCACCTTGTCGGTGGGATCGAGCCTGTTCGACGACCGCTACGGACTCGCCGGCCGCAAACCGCTGAGGCTGACCCCGATGGGAACGTTTCCCAATGACTTTCTCGAGCCCCAGTGGCTCCATGGTGACCTGCTGCTCCAGCTGTGCGCCAACCATCCGGACGCGATCCACCACGCCATTCGCGATATCGCCAAGCACACCTCCGGCGGCATGCAGTTGCGCTGGAAGATCGAGGGCTACGCCTCGCCGCCACGCCCGTCGGGCACCCCGCGCAACCTGCTGGGGTTCAAGGACGGCACCGCCAACCCGACCGGAAACCTGGCGAGCAGCCTGGTCTGGGTCGACGATCCAGCCGAGCCCGAGTGGGCGCAGGGCGGCTCCTATCAAGTCGTCCGCCTGATACGCATGCTCGTCGAGTTCTGGGACCGCGTATCCATCAACGAGCAGCAGAACATGTTCGGCCGGCGCCGCGACAGCGGTGCACCGCTAGATGGCAACAGCGAGTTCGACATTCCGAACTACGATGCCGACCCCCACGGGTACGTCATCCCGCTTGACTCCCACATCCGGCTCGCTAACCCGCGCACCAAGGCCACTGCCAGCCAGCGAATCGTGCGCCGGTCCTATAACTATGACCTTGGCGTCGACGAGAACGGAAACCTGCAGGCGGGGCACATCTTCATTGCCTATCAGCAGGACGTCCGGCGGCAGTTCGAGACGATCCAGGAGCGGCTGATCAACGAGCCGCTGGTCGATTACGTGCAGCCGTTTGGCGGGGGTTACTTTTTCGCCTTGCCGGGCGTCCGGGACGCCAATGACTGGTACGGCCAGGGTCTGCTCACCTAGCTCCCGGTGGCCGCCCGCCCCGTGCCGCCCCGTAGCAGGCTGCCGGACGGATCCCGTAAATACCGTTGCGCGGACTGAGCTGACTGGCTAACAAGGTAACTCGTGGATCAGACGACGCATTCGCCGGTGCCGGAGGGCGGCTCACGGCTGCAACTGCGTGGGGGATTCGACGCTGACGCGCAGGCGTATGACCGGACCCGGCCGGTCTGCCCGGATGTCTTGTTCGATGACCTGGTCCGGGTGGCCGGGCTGGCACCGGGCGACCGGGTGGTCGAGATCGGCTGCGGGACCGGGCAGGCGACTGTGCCGCTGGCCAAGCGCAAGCTCGCGATAACAGCGGTGGAACTGGGCGCGGCGCTGGCGGACGTGGCGCGCCTCAGGACCGCCAGGTTCCCCGGCGTCAGCGTGGTCACTACCTCGTTCGAGGACTGGCAGGACAGCGGCGCCGACCCGGTGCGCGCGGTGGCCGTGTTCAACGCGCTGCACTGGATCGACCCCGAGGCGCGCTACGCCAAGCCGGCCGCGATCCTGGCCCCCGGAGGCGCCATGGTGGTCGGCGGGTGCCGCTGGGCCCGGCCGGCTGACGCGGAGCCGTTCTGGTCCGATGTGGAGGAGGACTACCGCGCGGTCGGGTTCCCCGGGTCGCCGCCGCCGCCCCCGGAGCAGATCGGCACATGGCATTTCCCTGACGAGGCGCGGGCCTACTTCGACGAGGTCGCCAGCTTCCGGTATCCCTTCCAGCGGTCCTACACGGCCGCGGACTACCTGGCGCAGCTGGCCACCCAGTCGGGCACCTACGCGCTCGGGCCCGAGCTGTCGGCCGAATTCCTCAGCCGGGTGCTGCGGCACCGGCTCGATGCGCTCGGGTCGCCGCGGCTCACCGCTACCTTCGTGGGGCAGCTGACCGTCGGCGTGCTGAGGCCCTCATCGCCGTGACCGGCTCCCCGGGCGACGGCGGCCGCAGACCTGCGGCAGCCGCCCGGCCCGCAAGCCAGACCGCAGCGGCCGGGAAACTCGCGTTCTCTGACTAAGCCAGGGCGCCCATCGGGTCCCAGGCCGGCA
>JASHUE010000496.1:0-2733 GCA_030040195.1 Streptosporangiaceae bacterium
GGCCGGCCGGCCGGCCCGTAGGGCCGATGCGGAGGCAGAGGTTGCCACGCCGCCTGGGCGGCCGCGCGCGAGGTTGGCTGCCGGGCGGCGCCGCCGGTAGCGAGCCGGGCGGCGTGGCGCAAGAACAGTGCGCCGAGCAGTCCGCCGATGAGGCTGGGCAGTATGTCGCTTGCTCTCGACGTTGGCTGGCTCTCAGCCGCCACGATCCCGACGACGATGAACAGTGCCAGGCCGAGCATGCCCTGCCACAGCTTGCGCAACGCCAGGATGCCAATGATCACGGCGAAGACGATCAGGACGGCGCGGATCCCCCAGACCAGGACCGTCTTGTCGTCGGAACCGAACTCCCTGATCGCGAAGTTCTTCAGCCACGGCGGCGTATGGTCAATGAACACCTCGCCGACCGCGTCGACGGGGCCGCCGACCTGCGAGTTGATTGCCGCGGCGACGAGTTGGGCGATGCCGAGCGCCAGCAGGGCGGTGGCTATGCCCAGTGCCGCCCCGAGGCCGATCGTCCGGCCGCGGTGTCGTTGATGCTGGAGTTGGTCGCGCTGCGGTTGGCTGGGAGGCGTTGGCTGGATGGACACACTGATAATTCGTACCAGCGCGTTGACCGGATTGCCGGCGAGCGCGCGAGATGCGCGGGCCCGGCTGCGCCCAGCGCCCGTGGCCGAAGCCGCTTGGCCCGAGCGGCGGGGCACGAGACGGGCGAGTCGCCAAGCCGAGTCGGCGCGCGCAACGAATAAAGGATGTGAACGTGCCGGACGTGCCAGCCGATGACGCCGCAGCCCGCCGCGGCGAGCCGGCCAGGCCCGCAGCCGCCGGCAGCGACCTAGAGCTAGCCCTGCGCGCGGTCGCCCGCGGCGACGAGCGCGCCTTCGGGGTCGTTTATGACGACACCGCCGCCGCCGTCCTGGGAACGGTGCGGCGCGTGCTCCGCGATCCGGCGCAGTCCGAGGAGGTCACGCAGGAGGTGCTCCTCGAGGTCTGGCGGACCGCCGCCCGCTTTGACCCGGGTTCGGGGAGCGCCCTGGCCTGGATCATGACGCTGGCGCACCGGCGCGCCGTCGACCGGGTGCGCACCGAGCAGCGGGCGGCCGAACGCGAGTTGCGCGCGGCACGCGCCAGCATCGCCTATGACGAGGTCATCGACGCGGTTGAGGCCCGGCTTGAACACGAACGGGTCCGGCGCTGCCTGGGAGCGCTGACGGACCTCCAGCGCGAGTCGGTGACATTGGCGTATTACGGCGGCTACAGCTACCCGGAGGTAGCCAGGCTGCTGGGGGTGGCGGTGGGCACGGTCAAGACCCGGATGCGGGACGGGCTGATCAGGCTCCGAGATTGCCTGGGGGTGGAGTGATGGGCGGCAGCCGTGCGGGACTGCACACGCTCGTTGGCGCATACGTGATGGACGCCGCGCCAGAAGCAGACCGGGTTGCCTTCGAGCGGCACCTGACGGGCTGTGAGCCATGCCGCGAGGAGGTTCGCAGTCTGCGCGAGGCCACGGCCCGGCTGGCCGCCGCGGTCGCGATCGAGCCGCGGCCTGAACTCCGGGAGCAGACGCTCAGGTCGGCCGTCCGGCTGCGGCAGCTTGCGCCGCTGGTGGCTGACCAGCGTGGCGACGGGCTGGCTGGCCTGGCTCGCCGCCTGGCCCGCCGGGCGCGGCTGACCGGTGCCGGCGCCCAGTCCTGGCTGGCGCGAGCCGCCGTCACCGCTGCGGTGGTCCTGGCCGCGGTCGTCGTGGCGCTCAGCCTGCACCTCATCTCAATGCAGCATCGGCTGTCCGCGGATGCGCAGCGCAGTCATGCCATCGCGGCCATCCTGGGTGCACCGGACGCCAAGATGATGACCGCGAAGGTCAGCACCGGCGGGACGGCCACGGTCGTCATGTCGCACCGGATGAGGGAGCTGGTGTTCACCGCGAGCAAGTTGTCCGCTCTGCCCGCATCCAGGGCCTATGAGCTCTGGCTGATAGGACCGTCAGGGGACACGGCTGTCGGCCTGCTGCCGCCTGCGCACGGCGGCATGACCGATCCGATGGTGGTGGAGGGGCTCGTGCATGGTGATCAGCTTGGCCTGACGGTGGAACCCGCCGGCGGCTCACCCCAGCCCACGACCAGCCCGATCGTCGTGATTGGCCTGGGAATCTGAGTTTCGCGGCGGCGTGGCGCCAGCAGGGTCGGGCGACACGCAGCCGTCGGGCAGGCTAAGTTGGCGGTCGTGAAAGCTTCCCCCGAAGCGCAGCTGCGTCTGCTAGAGCTGGCCGAGCTGGATTCGGAGCTCAGCCGCCTGGACCATCGCAGGCGAGGGCTGCCCGAACACGCTGAGCTGAGCCGACTTGAGCAGCGCGATCGCGAGCTCCGCGACGAGATCGCGTCCCTGCAGGCCCGTGAGGGGGATCTCAAGCGCGAGCAGGCCAAGGACGAGGCCGACGTCGAGCAGGTCCGCAGCCGGATCGCGCGGGACCGAGTGCGCCTGGACGGCGGCCAGGTCTCCTCGCCGAGGGAGCTTGAGAATCTTCAATCCGAGATCGAATCCCTGCTGCGCCGGCAGTCTGACCTTGAGGATGTCGAGCTCGAGGTCATGGAGCGGCTCGAGGCGGCCCAGGCCAGGCTGTCAGCAGCCGAGACGGAGCGCGGAGCGATCGCCACCGACGCCCAGGTCGTGACCGCGCGCAGGGATGAGGCCCTGGCCGAGCTGGACGAGCAGGTCGGCAAGGCGTCTGACCGCCGG